>JBEGTP010000257.1:0-26842 GCA_041179365.1 Pseudomonadota bacterium | reverse complement strand
GCGCAATTCCAGCATCATCGAGCGAGCGAAATTTGGTCGCATCATGGATGCCGTGCTTGTCAGGGTTGAGAAAAGGGCCTTCGATATGCACACCGATCACCCCGGGCACACCCGCCGTTATGGCCGCATCAATCGCGCGAATGCCCGCTTCGATCACGGCAAATTCATCGCTGATGAGCGTTGGCAGTAGCGCCGTTGTCCCGAAGCGCCCGTGCGCCGCGGCTATCGCCTCCACCCCTTCAAGCGTGGGGACATCGTTAAAGAGAACGCCCCCGCCGCCGTTGACTTGCGTATCGATAAAACCTGGCAGCAAATACCCCCCTTCAAGGCGCTCAACTGAGGCATCCTGAGGGCAAGCACTGGCAGGCAAGAGAGCGGTAATCACGCCGTCTTGAACGATGATCGATACATCATCGCGCCACGCATCGGCGTGCCAGATCTGCGCTCCCAAGATCGCCGTCTTCATCATCGCGTTTCTGTAACCTTGCTTAGGAGCGGCGGACGGTCTGGATCAAAACCGCGTGCCACAGCAAGCTGATTGATCAATTTATAAAAGCTCTGCACCATGACAATGGGCCCGACGACGGGGTGAAGCCCCGCTTCCAGTGGCAATGGCTTCGTTTCAGGATAATTTGTGCCCACCACCACCGACGTTGCGCCGCGCTTGGCAAATTGGGCAAGGATCGACTCAACGCCGAGAGCGGCCTTATCCAGCGGCGGAAAAATAAGGAGCGGAAAATCTGGCCCAACCAGTGCCATCGGTCCGTGCGCCACTTCGGCAATGCTGAACGCTTCCGCGTGCTGTCCGCTCGTTTCTTTAAATTTGAGCGCCGCTTCTTGCGCGATGCCGAGCGTAAGGCCGCGCCCCAAGACAAAGAGACTTTGTGCTGTTTGAAGCGGATCAAGTGCCGCAGACCAATCGGTTTGCCAAGCGGAGGAGAGCTTCTCTGGCAATCCAAACACAGCGGTGCGCAGGGCGGCGTCACCCGACCATTCAGCGGCAAGATGCGCAAGTGCGGCTAACGTCGCGATATAAGACTTGGTCGCCGCAACGCTTTTTTCCGGCCCCGCGAGAAGAGGAACAACAATTTCGGCTAATCCTGCCAGCGGCGACTCCAAATCATTCACAAACGCAATCACCAGTGCGCCGGCTTTTTTGGCGGCGGCAGCCGAAAGAAGAAGATCGGGGCTTTTTCCCGATTGCGAGATCAAGAAGAATGGCTGGCCCTTCATATGGAGCAAGGGGCCGCCATAAATTGAGCTCATCGAAGGCGCTTGCGAAAGCACGGGCACTTTAAGTCGCGTTTCGAACAGATATTTAGCAAACGTTGCCGCGTGATCGGAACTGCCGCGCGCACAAGTAAAGGCGATCTGCGGATCAAGGCCGCGCAAACGCCCAGCAAGAGACCCTATGAGCGGGGCATTTTGGTCAATTTGATGCGCTACAACGCGCGCTGCCTCAGCGGCTTCGGCAAACATGAGCGTCGATTTGGCATCAATCATCGCGCGGCTTCGTCCCTCTTTACATTCGCATTGCCCAAAGTGACTATAGCGGAGTAAATGCGTTTCGAATGGACAAAATTGTTGCAGCCCTTTCAGAATCGTTTGGACCGCGCTTAATAACCTCAAGCGCGGCGCTGGCCGCGTATGCGCAAGGCGAAGGGCATCACCATCATCGGGCGCCTGCACTTGCCGCTCAGCCGGTGACGACGCCTGAAGTCCAACAGCTCGTGACTGTGGCGCGCGCGCAAGGCTTTTCGATTGTCGGCTACGGCGCGGGCACTTCACTTGAAGGTAACGCCGCGGCCATTAACAGCAAAACACTGTGCGTGGATTTTTCGCGGATGAACAAGATCGTGACCGTGAGTGCTGAAGATATGCTCTGTGTTATCGAGCCCGGCGTCACGCGCGAACAGTTGAACGAAGACCTGCGCGCGACGGGCCTCTTTTTTCCCGTCGACCCCGGAGCGAATGCGTCGCTAGGCGGGATGATTTCAACGCGCGCATCGGGCACCACGACGGTGCGCTACGGCAGTATGCGAGACAATATCCTCGCGCTCAAAATCGTAACGGCTGACGGCCAGCTTATCAAAACGGGCACCCATGCGCGAAAATCGGCTTCGGGCTATGATCTGACGCATCTGTTCACGGGGTCGGAAGGGACTCTCGGCCTCATTGTCGAAGCGAGCCTGCGGCTGCACGGTCAACCCGAAAAAATTCTTGCCGCGACGTGGGATTTTGAAACAGTCGGTGGTGCCGTAGATACCGTGATTACGACAATTCAGTCTGCGGTGCCCATTGCGCGTATGGAGTTGCTCGACGAGGCAGCTCTGCGCGCGTGCAACCAGCATAGTCAGCTAAACCTGCCTGAAAAGCCGATGCTCTTTCTCGAATTTCACGGGTCAGAAGCAGGCGTCGCTGATCAGCTGGCGCGCGTTCGCGCTATTGGCGAAGCGCTGGGCGGAGGCACCCTTCGCTTTGCCACCGGAACCGAGGAGCGCAGTGCCCTCTGGAGGGCGCGTCATCAGGCGCTTTGGGCCGCAAAGGCTATGGTTCCGGATTGCACCGCTTGGACCAGTGACGTCTGCGTGCCGATCTCGTATCTGACCCAAGCCATCGTGCGCGCCAAAACACTGATCGACCAGTCCGGCCTTTTCGCGCCCGTCCTCGGCCATGTTGGCGACGGGAATTTTCATGTGATCTTCGTCTTACCGCCAGGAGACGCGCGCGCTTGGGCAAAAGCAAAGGCGATCAACGAAGCGATGATTGAACACGCCTTGTCGGTCGGCGGCACATGCACCGGAGAGCACGGCATCGGCGTTGGTAAGCGTCAGGCCATGCTCAACGAACATGGTGCCGAAAGCGTTGATCTGATGCGCCGAATCAAGGATGCCGTTGATCCAACAGGGCTTTTTAATCCGGGCAAGATTTTTCTTGATTGAGCGCGGCGCGCAAATCCCCATTTTGAGCGGCGAGTAAAGCCTCAGCATTTGCCCGTGTGCGACCCAACGCGATCAAGATGGCCAGTCTGATATTGTTCTGCGCTGCTTCCAGAGACGTGATGGCGACAGCTTCGCTGCACGCAGCAAGATCACGCACCATAATTTGCGCGCGCTTTTGCAACTTAGCGTTTGAGATGATCATATCGACCATCTGGCCACGATAGACCCGGCCTAGGCGGAGCATGATTGCGGTCGAAAGCATGTTGAGCACGGCCTTTTGTGCTGTGCCGGCCTGCATCCGCGTTGATCCGGCAATGACTTCGCTGCCCGTTTCTGCAAGGATGGGATGATCCGCCGCCAAAAGTAGCGGTGTCGCTGCATTGTTGGCAAGGCTGATCGTGAGCGCGCCTGCCGCCCGCGCCGCATCGAGCGCCGCAACTGTAAAAGGCGTCCGCCCACTCGCCGCGACGCCGATCAGAACATCGTCGGGCCCAAGGCCTGCTGCTATCACCGCCGCACGGGCAGTAGCCGCGTCGTCTTCTGCCCCTTCAACACTTTGCGATAAGGCCGCCATACCGCCAGCGATAAAATAGACCATCCGTTCTGGTGGCCACCCAAAAGTGGGACCAAGCTCGACACCGTCTTGCGCGGCAACGCGCCCCGAGGTTCCGGCGCCAGCATAGGCAAGCCGTCCACCGCGCGTCAGTCTCTCCGCGGCGGCCGTCGCTGCAAGGGCGATAGCGCCTGTCTGGCTCTTGAGTGAAGTCAGGGCAGCCATTTGCCCCTCCAGCATCGCTTCAACCGCGCTTTCCAGCGGCCATATGTCAATGTCCGCAAAGCGTGCATCGAGGCTCTCGGTGTTCGTCAACACCTCATGCGCGCTTGGACAAAAGGGCCAAGGCCCTAGTCGCCCGTGCCCGGTGCTTCTGAGAAATATTTGTCAAACTTGCCGTCTTCGCCCTTATGCTCATCGGCATCGGCGGGGGTTTGATCATTCTTGCGCGTGACATTGGGCCATTTGGCAGAAAGACTCGTATTGAGCTCGAGCCATTTTTCCAAGCCGTTCTCGGTATCGGGCAGAATGGCTTCAGCCGGGCATTCTGGTTCACACACACCGCAATCGATGCATTCGCTTGGGTTGATGACGAGCATATTCTCGCCTTCATAAAAGCAATCGACCGGACAGACCTCGACACAGTCCATATATTTGCATTTGATGCAGGACTCGGTGACGACATAGGTCATGGTGCGGCTCTCCTCAATTGTTGCCCAAACCAAGCGTTAGATTTTCACATCGCTCGCGTCAATTGCCTGCGTGCACCGTGGGTCACGATAATGTGTCCGCGCTTCGAGGGCAGATCCACGCCGCGTTGGCAGCGCCAAGATCTCAATCACCGCAACTGAGAAACGCAACGGCACCGTAATCACGTCCCCAACCGACACGGACTGGTGTCCATTTTGCACCGGGCAGCCATTGAGGCGCACATGGCCTTGGGCGATCAATTTCTGCGCGAGAACGCGCGTCTTTGTGATGCGAACAAAGAAGAGAAATTTGTCGAGCCGCATCAGGCTTTGAGCGCCGCCAAGGCCGCAAACGCCGCGTTGGGTGCCATGGCACTGGGTTTACGGCGCGGTCGCCCAGACCACCGCCACTGTTCTGGCGCCGCTGCGCCGACGGGATGAAAGCCAAGAGCACGCAGGATAAGAGCATAGGTCGCGGTGCCGATGCCCAGCGACGTGGCGGCTTTAAGGTCAGGCACAAAGGCGCGCTCTTTGCCGCGTGCCTCATGCGTCGCACGGGCAATGCGCTCAACCAGATCGATCCGCAGCATCTGCGACCCAAAGCGCCGATACCCTGCCACCCGCGCTGCTTTTGCCAGCGCCAGAGAGGGGGCATCGAGCAAGCCCAGCCCTGGCATAGGCAGGGGTGGCATGCCCGTTTTTGCCCGCACAGCAGCAAGGGCAAGGCGCAGCTGGGCGGCCTCTGGCTTCAGGAGTGCAGGATGAAACAAGTCAAGCGATCCAAGAACAATGCCCAAGTGATGCAAGCGGCGGCGATGACCCGCGTCGAGCATGGCCATCGCCCCCAAAGCCGTTTCCCGCTCCATGACGCCGCCGCCACTCGCCAATTGCGACAGAAGGGCTCGCAAGGGCGCAGGCGTGGATTCGTCGTTCGCGACGCTTGCAATCCGCTTCAACGCCGGTAATTTGGCCGAAAGGCGCGCCTCCAGCCACAGTTTCAGCCTCTTTTCTATCGCTTCACGCTGATCGACGGGCAGTTGGCGGATACTGGCATCGATTGTAATCGTGGGCGCAAGCAGCGCCCTCCCCGGTTCAAGCCGCGCTAAGGGCCGCCCTAGCCAAGCCAGCGCGATTGGCTGGTCGGTTTCGAGCCGAAGCGCAAAATGGGTATCGGGCCCACTCGCGAGCGCCGCAGCCCGTCTCGCCAGCTCCTTGGGCAGCCGCATTTCAGCCGCCGCAAGCAGCCGTTTGCGCTCGCCCTGCCGTGCAGCTGGATCAACCAAAAACCGAAACCCGTCGAGCGTGCCGATTGGCTCATCCTCAACACGCACGACCCCGTCAACATCCACAACGACATCAAGTTGCGCCGCGCTTAAGGACTTCATTAAGATCGACGTTCGCCGATCCACAAAACGCTCGGTCAATTTTTTATGGAGCGCATCCGAGAGTTTTTCTTCAAGTGCCTGTGTTCGTTCAGCCCAAAGGGCCGGATCGGCAAGCCAATCACCGCGTTGCGCCACATAAGCCCAAGTGCGCGCCGTTGAAATCCGCCCAGCCAGCGTATCGACGTCGCCCTGAATAGTATCGAGACGCGCTACCTCACGGGCGATCCACTCTTGCGGGATCGCGCCGCTCGCTTCACTCAAATGACCAAAGATTGCAGCAACAAGCCGCGCATGATGATCAGCGCCAAGCTTTCTAAAATCGGGCAAGCCGCACGCCCCCCAGAGCCGCGCGACCATTGCGGCAGACGTAAGGCGCGGTCGCAAGAGAGGATCGCCGGCAAGCGTTTTGAGCACGGCAAGATCAACGGCCTCGGGCGCAGGCCGGAGCACCGCGCGGTCGGGCAGGATTTCAAGCGATTCAATAAGCGCATTTACGTGCGAGAAATCAAGCGCGGCGTTGCGCCAAAAGAGGTGGTCAATGGGCTTAAACCTGTGATTTTCGATGCGGTCGATTTCCTCTTCGGTGAAGCCAATTTCACCAGGAGCGTCCGCCAAAACCCCAAAGGTGCCATCGCGCTGGTGTCGTCCGGCACGGCCCGCGATTTGCGCCATTTCGGGCACAGTAAGGCGGCGCTGCTTCTTGCCGTCAAATTTGCTAAGACTGGCAAAGGCGACGTGCCCCACATCGAGATTGAGCCCCATGCCGATCGCATCGGTCGCCACAAGATAGTCCACTTCGCCGGCTTGAAAGAGGGCGACTTGCGCATTGCGGGTCCGCGGGGAAAGTGCGCCCATCACCACAGCGGCACCTCCCCGAGATCGGCGCAAAGCCTCCGCCACAGCGTAAACCTGATCAGCGGAAAACGCGACGATGACCGAGCGCGGCGGGAGACGCGAAAGCTTGCGCGCACCGTCATATTTCAGCTGCGAAAAGCGCGGTCGGTCGATAATCTCCGCGCTCGGCAGAAGCGCGCGGACCATCGGTCGCAAGCTTTCAGAGCCAAGGATCATTGTTTCATCGCGCCCGCGCGCGCGCAGCATCCTGTCCGTAAAGACATGCCCACGCTCAGCATCAACGCCGAGCTGTGCTTCATCAAGGGCGACGAACGAAACATCGCGTTCAAGCGGCATCGATTCAGCGGTACACAGCAACCAACGGGCGTCAGGCGGTAAAATGCGCTCTTCACCCGTTATCAGCCCGACGCTCTTTTCGCCTTTGATCGCGACGATCCGGTCGTAAATTTCGCGCGCAAGCAGCCGAAGTGGAAACCCCATTATCCCGCTCGAATGCGCACAAAGACGCTCGACTGCGAGGTGGGTCTTGCCAGTGTTGGTCGGCCCTAATACCGCCGTCAGCTGCGAATCACCTTGGTCCATAGACACAAACGTGGATAATGCGCGCCGAAAGCGCAATGCAGCTTCACGACCCCTTGTGCTCCAAAATTCGGGAAAAATGCACGATTCATCGCTTCTCGCGGTGGTACGGCAGGCATTTATTTGACTTTAACCAAATGAATTTACACACACTTTGCCCAATGCGCGAAAAATCGCGTGCGGGGTCGTCTGTAATCTAAGGAGGCATTGCGCCTTTGTTCAAACGTGCTGATCAAGGCCCCGGTGTCTTGGGGAACACCGCGTCGCTTTCGATGGAGCACGCTGTTGCCGCTGGTCCTTTGTCTGCGCGGCTTGCCTCAGCGACCCATTCCTTGCGGCGAATTGATTGGATCCCTGACCTCGGCACTGAAGTGGGATCGCTGCGCTGGTTTCGCGGATTAGCAACATGCGCCGCACTCTGTTTCGGCGCGTTGTACGTCGGGCCTGGCATCAAACCTTTGTACGGCGCGGTGCCGCGTGTCGCTGACAACAAAGCTTGGCAAGAAACACGCAGCCTTGCTGTGCAACCCCTTGCACTTGGTTCCGACTCGGGACGCCGCATGGCGCCAACACCTGCTGCTGTCTTTATCAACAACATCCCCGAGCGGCCAACGTTAGACCTCGTTGCCACGATTGGGCAGGGTGATGGGTTTGCGCGCGTGCTCGCGCGTGCCGGCGTTTCCGACGCTGAGGCCACGCGGATCGCTCAGATGGTCTCGTCGGTTGTCAATCCGGCCGACATTCCCTCAGGCACCGCTATGCCCATCGTGCTTGGACCGCGCATAAACACGGCAGACGCGCGCCCCGTTCAGTCGCTCGATTTACGCGCGCGCTTTGACATGCGGCTTGAGTTTCGGCGTTTGGGCGGCGAACTCCTCTTGAAGAAGATTCCGATTGCGATTGATAAGAGCCCGCTGCGCATTCAAGGCGTCGTCGGCGACGGCCTCTATCGCTCGGCGCGCGCTGCGGGTGCGCCACCAAAGGCGATTGAAGCCTATATCAAGGCGATAGCCCCCAACATCAATTTCGATCGCGACCTGACGCCCGACGCGCGCTTTGACATCATTGTTGAAAATGAACGCGCGGAAACAGGCGAAGTACGTTCGGGCAGGCTCCTTTATGCTGGCCTACAAGCGAGCGAGCGAACCTATCAACTGCTCGAATGGACCATCGATGGACGGACCGAATGGTATGAAGCTTCGGGCGTCGGGCAGCGCCGCGCCAGCTTTGTCATGCCGGTTCAAAGCGCGCGGATCAGCTCAGGCTTTGGTTGGCGCGTTCACCCGATCCTTGGCTATTCCAAATTTCATCAGGGCATGGATTATGCGGCCGTCGTTGGAACGCCGGTCTACGCTGTGGCAGACGGCTTGGTCTCTTTCGCTGGACGGCACGGCGGCAATGGCAACTACATCCGCCTCAATCACTCTAGCATTTTGGGGACGAGCTACTCTCATCTCAGCCGCATTGTCGTCGATCCAGGGTCACGCGTGGCTCAGGGTCAGCTCATCGGCTATGTAGGCACCACGGGCTTTTCAACCGGGCCGCACTTGCATTTCGAAGTGTTCAAAAATGGTGTTCCGGTTAATCCTGCTGGCGTGAGCTTTGCAACAACCTCCCTGCTCAGCGGCGGCGCACTTGATGCCTTTAACGCGCGACGTCGCGCACTTCTCTCCATTCCGGTTGCAGGATCGCGTTAGAGAGTTCCCAAACCTTAAAGGCCGGCCAACATCCCGCCAAACACCTGCATTTGCATTTCCTGCCCCAATTGGTGCCCTAAATTCGAGCCTTAAGGGCCGGAACCGATACCGTTTTTGACCAGTTTCGAAGCCAAGCTGACCGTTGGACCCCAAACGGATATCCGCCGCAACACCGGACCAAATCAAAAAAACACATCGTCGCGCGCGATTTCAAAATGCAAACGATTGTATTTTGACCTTTCCCATTGCATTAGGGGGGCAGTGTCGCGCATCTACCGCGGTTACGGCACTGGAGCGTTGCATGACTTTTACGGCTGACAAATTGATCCTCTTTGGCGCAACTGGCGATCTTGCCCAGCGGATGCTTTTGCCCTCGCTCTGCGCGCTCCATGCGGACGGATTGGTCGCAACGGATCTTCAGATTTTTGGTACGGCGCGCTCCGAGCATGATGATAGGAGCTACCGCGCTTTTGCAGAGAAAGCGCTACAAACCTATTTGCCCCAAGACCGCCAGAGCGCCATTCCAAGTTTTCTTGAACGCGTCCATTATCACACGCTTGATGCATCAAAACCCGATGGATTTGCAGGCCTTGCTGCACGTGTAGGCACTGTAGACGACGGCCTCGCGATCTTTCTCTCAACAGCGCCGAGCCTTTTTGAGGCGACAATTGCCGGACTCTCAGCGAGCGGCCTTGCCGGAGCAACAGCGCGCATTGGGCTCGAAAAGCCGCTTGGTACTGACCTTGAATCGAGCCGCCATATTAACGACGCTGTCGCCAAAGCTTTTCCCGAAGAGCGCATTTTTAGGATCGACCATTATCTCGGCAAGGAAACGGTCCAAAACCTGCTCGCGCTGCGCTTTGCCAACATTTTGTTTGAGCCTCTTTGGAATGCCAACCACATTGATCATATCCAGATCACCGTATCTGAGACGGTAGGCCTTGAAGGCCGGGTCAGTTTTTATGATGGCGCGGGGGCGTTGCGCGATATGGTGCAAAACCACATGCTCCAACTTCTGGCGCTCGTCGCCATGGAGCCACCATCGAGCTTTGACGCGACGGCGGTGCGCGACGAAAAGGTCAAAGTGCTCCGCTCGCTGCGTTTACTTGGCGAGGGCGATAGCGTGACCGGGCAATACCGCGCCGGAGCCATCGAAGGCGCGGCAGTTCCGGGCTATGATGATGAGTTGGGCGTTGATTCAGAGACCGAGACATTCGTTGCGCTGCGCGCGCATATCGACAATTGGCGCTGGAAGGGCGTGCCCTTTTACCTTCGCACCGGCAAGCGCCTGCCCGAACGCAAGACCGAGATTGTCATCCAGTTTAAGCGTGTGCCGCATTCCATCTTTGCCGGAAGGGGCGCGACAACACAGCCCAACCGCTTGATCATTGGCATTCAGCCGCGCGAAAATGTGCGCCTGTCGGTAATGGCGAAAGTCCCGGGGCTGGATCGTGGCGGCGTTCGGCTGCGCGAGGTGCCGCTCGACATTTCGATGCCCGATGCCTTTGCCGGGCCCAAACACCGGATCGCCTATGAGCGGCTTCTGCTTGATCTGATTGAGGGCGACCAAACGCTCTTTGTGCGCCGCGATGAGGTCGAAGCGCAGTGGGATTGGATCGATGCGATCCGCGCTGGATGGACCGAGCACAGCCTCAAGCCTAAAAGCTATACGGCAGGCAGTTGGGGACCCTCAGCCGCCATTGCGCTAGCTGAACGCGATGGGGTCACTTGGCATGAGTAACCTCAATCCCGCCATCGCGCGTGTCACAGCGCGGATCATCGAAAAGAGCCGTGCGGGGCGTCAGCGCTATCTCGATTTTCTGGCACGTGAAGCTGAAACGGGGCTCAGTCGTGGTCAACTTTCGTGCGGCAATCTGGCGCATGGTTTTGCAGCATCGGGCGATGATAAGACCGCTATTCGCGACGGCAAAGCGATGAATATCGGGATTGTTACCGCCTATAATGACATGCTTTCGGCGCATCAGCCTTACGGTCGCTACCCCGAACAAATTAAACTCTTCGCGCGTGAAATTGGGGCTACTGCACAGGTCGCTGGCGGTGTGCCTGCAATGTGTGACGGCGTCACGCAGGGGCAACTCGGCATGGAGCTCTCGCTTTTCAGCCGCGATACGATCGCGATGGCAACGGCGGTATCGCTGAGCCACGCGATGTTTGAAGGTGCGCTCTTACTTGGAATTTGTGACAAGATTGTTCCAGGTTTGTTGATAGGCGGACTGCGTTTCGGGCACATCCCGATGATCCTCATTCCCGCTGGGCCGATGCCCTCTGGACTCGCCAACAAGGAAAAGCAGCGCATTCGGCAACTATATGCCGAAGGGAAGGCCACGCGCGACCAGCTCCTCGAAAGCGAGTCCGCTTCCTACCACGGCGCTGGCACCTGCACGTTTTACGGCACCGCAAATTCGAACCAGATGATGATGGAAGTCATGGGGCTGCACATGCCGGGCAGCGCCTTTATCAACCCCGGTACGAAGTTGCGCACAGCGCTCACACGCGCCGCTGTGCACCGTATGGCTGAAATCGGTCACGGCGGGAGCGATTATCGCCCGCTTGGGCACTGCATTGATGAAAAGGCAATTGTGAACGCCTGCGTCGGCCTGCTCGCGACGGGCGGATCAACCAACCACGCGCTTCATCTGCCCGCAATCGCGCGCGCGGCAGGCATTAGCCTTGATTGGCAAGACATGGATGAGCTCTCTGCTGCGGTGCCGCTCGTCGCGCGCGTCTATCCTAATGGCGCGGGCGATGTGAATCATTTTCATGCCGCTGGCGGCATGGGTTTTGTGATCCGCGCGCTCTTGGATGCAGGCCTGCTTCACCGCGACATCAAGACCGTCGCGGGACATGATCTGGGCGATTATGGTCGCGAACCTGTCCTTGATGGTGAGAGTTTGACGTGGCGCGATGCTCCCACAACAAGTGCCGATGAAACGATGCTGCGGTCGCCTGCAAACCCCTTTCAGGCCGATGGTGGCATGCGGCTCGTGACCGGCAATTTAGGGCGAGCAACGTTCAAGACAAGCGCTGTCGATGCTGAGCGCTGGACAATTGAAGCACCGTGCAGCGTTTTTCACAGCCAAGAGGATGTGCTTGCGGCCTTTAAGGCGGGCGATCTCAACCGCGATGTGATCGTCGTGGTCCGCTTTCAGGGGCCGCGCGCTAACGGTATGCCCGAACTTCATAAGCTGACACCGCCGCTCGGGGTATTGCAAGATAAAGGTTTCAAGGTGGCGCTGGTGACGGACGGGCGCATGTCGGGCGCTTCGGGCAAGGTTCCCGCAGCAATCCACTGTACGCCCGAGGCGCTTGGCGGCGGTCCACTCGCACTGCTGCAAGATGGTGACATAATCAGGCTATGTGGGCATGGTGGGGTGCTTTCAACAACAGCCGACCTTAAGGGCCGCGCTCCTGCAAGCGCGCCGGACGTAATCGACGGCATGGGACGCGAGCTGTTTGCCATGATGCGCATGGGCGCCGACGGCGCCGAGAAGGGGGCGTCAGCAATGCTAGCGGCGGCAGGACTATGAAGCTTGTTGCTGTTGATATTGGAGGCACCCACGCGCGATTTGCACTCGCTGAGGTTGAGGCTGGTCGCGTCGTTCAATTGGGCGAGGCCGTCACACTAAAAACAGCAGAGCACGCCAGCTTTCAAACCGCGTGGGAAGATTTTGGGAAGGGCGTTGGCGCGCCGCTGCCTCGCGCGGCGGCCATAGCAATTGCTGGGCCTATCGACGGCGAAGTGATCAAGCTCACCAATAATCCTTGGATTATTAGGCCCAGCCTTATTAGCGAAAAGCTCAATGTTGATGCCTATACCCTGATCAATGATTTTGGAGCGGTGGGCCACGCCGTCGCGCAGGCAGAAGCCGAACATTTCATCCATCTCTGCGGCCCAGAGGCGCCGTTGCCGACGCACGGCACAATCAGTATCATCGGACCAGGTACGGGCCTTGGTGTCGCGCATATCTGGCGCGACGGCAGCCATTATCATGTTCAAGCAACTGAAGGCGGTCATATTGATTTTGCCCCGCTCGATTCGATCGAAGACGCCGTGCTCGCGCGCCTCCGGGGCCGCTACCGGCGCGTATCGGCAGAGCGCATCGTGTCAGGGCCGGGTCTCGTCGAACTTTACGAAACGCTTGCGAGCATCGAGGGCAAGGCCACCCAGCACTTTGATGACAAAACACTTTGGCAGCGCGGAATGGCGGGAGAAGATAGTCTTGCGGCCGCCGCAATAGACCGGTTTTGCATGGCACTTGGAAGCGTTGCTGGCGATATTGCCCTCGCGCAGGGTGCCTCAGGGGTCGTCATCGCTGGCGGACTCGGCTTTCGGATCAAGGACATCATCGTCCGCTCGGGCTTTGCAGAACGCTTCTGCGCCAAGGGTCGCTTTGAAAGCTTTATGGCTAGCCTGCCGGTCAAGCTCATCACGCATCCACAACCCGGGCTCTTTGGTGCAGCCGCGGCGTTCGCGCGCGAGCATGCGGCATGAGTAAACTCGCCGCGGTCCGCGAACGCCTGCAGGCACTCCACGCGCAAACCGCGCAGACCCCGCTCTTTAATCCCGTTTTTCAAATGGGGCTTGATCTCTCGCGTGATCTTGAGAGCGGAAAAGCAGGCCTCGATAGTTTTGATGCGATGGTCGCGGAATTGGAGTGCGAATCCCTCCAGAGCCGCGCGGCGCGACTTCATCATCTCCTGAGCCCCGTGACCCGCATCGAGAACCAAACTGCCTTCCGCACCCTCGTTGAAAATACTGCGCAGGATTTCAGCGCATTCCGCGCTCGGTGGGAACAGCCGCTCCTCCACAGTGTTTTTACCGGACACCCGACGTTTCTTTTGTCGCGCGCCCAAAGCGATGCTGTAGCCGACGCGGCGAGCGACGGATCGATTGCATCGGAAAATGTATGCGCGATCTCTGGAGCGCGCGATGCGCTGACGCTGACGAGTGAACATGAAGATGTGCTCTTTGCGATGCGTCAAGCAGGCGAAGCACGCGACACGCTGGTCGGTATCATCCTCGACGTCGCAGCACAAAAATGGCCGGACCGCTGGCAAGAGGTAAGGCCCCTGCCCTACCGCCTTGCGAGCTGGGTTGGCTATGATATGGATGGACGGACTGACATTGGCTGGTCAACCAGCCTCGCCTTCCGCCTTGAGGAAAAGGCTGCGCGCCTTGCGGCCTATGCCACGCACCTCCCTGAAGTGCATCCCGTCCATAGCCAACTCATCGCCGCTGCGGCGCATAGTCGTGAAATGGCGGCTCACTTTATCGACATATCTGACAGTCCTGCTGACGTTTCTGCAGCGGCAAATCAGCTAACGGCTGATCACCCGAGTAAACTTCTCACACTATCACCCATTATTGACGCGCTCGAAGGCGAAGCGCGCGCGGCAGACGCGCCGCAGGCCAAGGCCTTGCTCACGCTCGCAGCGGCGATGCGCGCTGATGGACTGGGGATGGGCTGGATTCATTTCCGAGTGAACGCCTCGCAATTGCACAATGCAATCCGCCGCCGGATCGACCCCGACAACACGCTTGATCTCTCAAGCAAGACCGCGCTCATCCGGTTGCGTGCCTTGCTTGCAACGGTCAATCCGCTACATTCAAATTTTGCCGCGCTCGCGATTGAGAACACAACGGCGCTCCGTCAGTTTCTCGTCATGTCGCAAATTCTGCGTCATGTAGATGCAGACGCACCGATCCGGATGCTGATCGCCGAGTGCGAAGATTCGCAAACCGTTCTTGCGGCGCTTTATTTTGCCAAGCTCTTTGGTGTTGCTGACAAAATTGACATTTCGCCGCTGTTTGAAACCGAAAGCGCGCTCGAACATGGCGGCCGCTTCCTTGATGCCCTGCTCGCAGAGCCAACGTATCAAAGCTATGCGCGTGTAAGGGGCCGCGTTTCTATTCAAACCGGCTTTTCAGATGCCGGGCGCTTTGTCGGGCAAATCCCGGCAGCACTCGCCATAGAGCGGCTCCACGGACGACTCGCCCGCGCTATGGCGGCGAATGATTTGAGCAGCCTCGCTGCGCTCATTTTCAATACACATGGCGAATCGATGGGGCGCGGTGCCCATCCCGCGAGCATGACTGACCGCCTCACTTGGCCGATGAGTCCCTGGGCGCGGCAGCGTTTTGCGCGGGCCGGCATTGTGACCGAGCACGAAGTGAGTTTTCAGGGCGGCGATGGTTATCTCTTTTTCCGGACACCCGAACTCGCTTTGGCAACGCTAACGCGCATTGCCGAAACAGAATTAGGCATTAAAATTGGGGTCGACGATCCCTTTTACGCGCGGACGGACCTGAGCCTCGATTTCTATCGCGGCATTCGTCGGGTCCAGCGCGAGCACTTGCATTCGCGCACCTATGCGCGCGCCATCACGGCTTTTGGCTTGGGCCTTTTGAATGAAACAGGGTCGCGTAAATCGCGTCGCCAGTCCGATCTTGCTGCCGACCGCGAGATGAGCCTGCGGCAAATTCGCGCCATCCCGCATAATGCAATCCTCCAGCAACTTGGCTATCCCGTCAATGTTATCGCCGGGGCCGGCACGGCGGCGGGCGAAGATGTTGAAGGGATCGCTGACCTGCTCAAGGCCTCGCAGCGAGGCGGCGCGTTGATGCGTCTCCTCCGCGCGTCAAACGCGCTCGCGAGTATTAAGTCCGTTGCAGCGTATGGCGAGCTGTTTAACTCCGCCTATTGGGCAAGTCGCCCGTATCGCGGCACCGAGCAACATCTCGAAGGCCCATGCCTGATTTTAGCTGAACATCTCACCAGTGATGATCGGACAGGAGTCTTTCGGCGGCTGGCATCCCGGCTGCGTGTGGACGCGGTTCGGCTCCACCGCTTGCTTGCACTGGTGCCCGATGAAGCGCCGACGCTTGATCGCGAAGAGACACGCCGCAGTCTCGGCATATTACACGCGATAAGACTGGCGCTCATGCAGCACATGTTTTTGCGCGCAGTCCAGATTCCCGCCTTTTCGCGATCCAATGACATCAGCCGCGACGATGTGCTTGAAATGATTTTCACGCTGCGGATTGAAGAGGCGCTCGCGCAGCTCCGCCGCGCCTACCCGGTGAGTGCGCCATCGATTGACGATTTTTCGGTGACCGAAACCACTGATTATCCCGATGACGGGGCGCAAGGTTATGCGGCCATCCAAGCCAATTTCATTGATCCTATCGCCCAAGCCAATGCGTTGTGCCTGCGCATCAGCACCGCCATCGCTAATCTGTTTGGAGCGCATGGCTGAACCATGACGTTTGATCCCACAGATCATCCGCATCGGCGCTACAATCCGCTGCGCGACGAGTGGCTGCTCGTTTCTCCGCACCGCGCCAAGCGACCATGGCAAGGGCAAGAGGACGCGCCAGATCGGTCAGAGCGCCCAACCTATGACCCACACTGCTATCTTTGCCCTGGCAACACACGCGTTTCTGGCGACATAAATCCGGGCTACGCGGGGCCCTTTGTCTTTCCCAATGATTTTGCCGCGCTCACACCTGACGTCCCGAACCCCGCTGCCGCGCATGATGATCCGCTCTTTCGTGCCGAGCCTGCTCAAGGCGAAAGTCGCGTCCTGTGCTTTTCACCCGATCACTCCAAATCGCTTCCACAGTTGAGTATAGCGGCGATTGCCGAAGTTATTGCCTGCTGGTGCGCCGAAGTCGCTGATCTCGGGCGTCATTACGCATCGGTTCAAGTGTTTGAAAATAAGGGCGCCATGATGGGATGCTCAAACCCGCATCCGCACGGCCAGATATGGGCAACACGCTACATCCCGCATGAAACTGAGTTGGAAGACAAGACGCAGCGCGACTGGACGGCGGGCAAGAACGAGTCGATGCTGGTTGAACTAGCAGCGCGCGAGGCCGGCGGACCTCGCGTTGTTGTCGAGACGGAGCATTGGCTCGCGATCGTTCCTTGGTGGGCGAGCTGGCCGTTTGAGACACTGCTGCTTCCGCGCTTTTCGGTCCAGCGCTTACCCGAATTGACCGAGGCCCAGCGCCGCGATCTCGCCCGCGCGCTCAAAGGCCTGACAACGCGTTACGATAATCTTTTTCAGTGCGCATTTCCCTATTCAATGGGCTGGCACGGCGCGCCCTTTGGCCAAAAAACGGCCCAGCATTGGCAATTGCACGCCCATTTTTATCCGCCGCTGCTCCGCTCTGCCTCGGTCCGAAAATTCATGGTTGGGTATGAAATGCTTGCCGAAGCACAGCGCGATCTAACGCCAGAGCAAGCCGCAGCACTCTTGCGCGCCCAAAGTGAGGATCATTATCTTGGCTAATCTTCAGGCCCGCCTGCTCGCGGCATTTGAAGCCCGTATCGGTGGCAAGCCTGATCTTCTTGCGCGCGCACCCGGCCGCGTTAATCTGATCGGCGAGCATACCGATTACAATGACGGCTTTGTTTTGCCCGCCGCCATTGGGTGTGAGACCATGGTTGCAGCACGCAAGCGTAGCGATCAGACCATCCGCGTGATCGCCGCAGATTTTGAAAATGCCGAAACCCACTTCTCGCTCGAAAGCTTAATCGCGCCGTCCAGTGTGGCCCCGTGGTCGAACTACGTGCGCGGTGTGGCCCAAGCGCTCAGCGACGGCGGGCTCGCGCTGTGCGGCGCTGACATAGTGATCAGCGGCACAGTGCCGCAAGGTGCGGGGCTCTCGTCATCAGCATCGCTCGAAATGGCAGCGGGTCTGGCGCTCGCGGCGCTCGCTGGCGATCCGACGATTGACCGTACGCGGCTTGCGCTTGCCGGGCAGCGCGCTGAGCATGACTATGCCGGCTGCAAATGCGGCATCATGGATCAACTGGTCAGCGCGCGCGCAACAGCAGGCCACGCTTTGCTGATTGACTGCCGGACCCTTGAGACCCGCGCAGTGCCCATGCCCGATGCAATAGCAGTCATGATCATCCACTCAGGTGTTTCGCGCGGGCTCGTAGACGGTGCGTATAATGAGCGGCGCGCTCAGTGCGAGGAAGCCGCACGGCATTACGGCGTCAACGCGCTGCGTGATCTCGATTGGGCGGCGCTTGAAGCCGGAAAGTCAGGGCTCGACGATACGGCCTATCGCCGCGCGCGCCATGTGGTGAGCGAAAACGCGCGGACCGAGGCGGCGGCACAAGCCCTTGCGCGTCAGGATTTGAAGGCGCTCGGTGCTCTTATGGCTGAGTCTCACGCGTCGATGCGCAATGATTTTGAGATCACAGTTCCGGCGATTGATGCGTTGGTCGATGCCACAGCCAAAGCAATTGGACCAAGTGGGGGCGCGCGGATGACGGGCGGCGGTTTTGGCGGTGCCGTTGTCGCTTTGCTTCCCACAGATAGGGTTGAGGTCGTTTCGGCGGCGATTGCAAAGGGCTACCGAGCGCCCGACGGCAAGCCCCCCTTGATCATGGTCGAAACCGCGTCAAACGGCGCATCGCTGATACCAATTGAATGAACCAGACGGCTTATACCGACCTGCGAAGATCCTCATAGGTCAAGATCTTCGCAGGTTGGTATTATGCCGCGTCGGCGGGCGCAAGCGGTGCTTTGGATTTCCGGCCTAATAGACGGTTGATCCGGCGCGTGATGACGCCGTGCTCATTCATCCAGTCAAAATAGGCCTGATAGGCTGGATCGGAGAGTAGGTGCTTCTCCTCCATCTTGGCACGCCAGAAATAAACTCCACTGACCCCCGCGAGCATCACGGAGTTGCGGATCATATCGACCCAGCTGTGTGTTGTCGCAAAGAAAGGGAGCGTTGAGAGCCACCAATAGGTGTTCTTGGCCAGATAGGCCGGATGCTTTGTCCAAGCATAAGGCCCATGCGTGATAATGCCGCGATGGGTAAGATTTGAAAAGCGCAGGCCGAAGGCCACGGTCGCCCAAGCATACCATGCCGTCAATAGAACGAGGATTACGCCGGTGACCCAGAGTAAGGGGAGATTGCCCTCCATCCAGAAGGTCCATCCATCAGAGCCCGCTGTGTTGGGGTGATAATCAAGCGGACGCCCACCGCCCATCATCACGAACGGCGGGTAGCAAGCCAGCGCTGAAACCCACCCAGCAAGCAGAGGGTTTGCCGTGCGGATATGCGCGTCGAGCGGCTTCATCGTCAAAACATAGCCAACGGTTGCAAAGGCAACATCGATCACGAACATGAAGCTGATCGCCCATAGTGCCATCGTTGCCGGAGAGCGGAAGATCTGTTCGGTTGGCGTCCGCACAACATCGCCAAAGCCACCCGGGACGATCGAGAACATAAAGGCCATGAAAAAACCTTTGACCGCCCAAGCCCTTGCATGGTGCGCGATCTGCGCTTTGTCTGAGCCCGGCTGTCCCATCAGCCATTGGCCAAAATGCCAAGCGCCGTCACGCGGGTCTTTCAGATAACGGTCGAGCCAAAACACGTAGGGGATCGAGAGCGCGAAAACGAACGGGACACCGCCTTCAAAAATGCGCATCGCAAACAGATAGGGATCTTCCCAATACCAGCGCCCGATGCAGTAGAATGCCCCAATCAAGCACCACGTAATCCACAGGCCGCAGATTTTTGTGATCGAGATATCCATTGTTTCGGAAAGCAGCTTCGGCGCGTTCCAGTCTAGCCCTGTGCTCGGATTGCGGTGAACCTTATCGACGAGCAAAGACCACAGCACCATCGGGATACCGCAGGCGAGCACATTGGTAACAGCAGAATAGGGTCCGTCCATCCCATATGCGCGGGCGATGCTCATCCACGCAAGGAGTCCCATCATGCCCACGATCCCAACGCCTGAACTCACAGCAGACGCAGGACGCGGCGGCGGAGCCGTCTTTACCGGGTGATTGCTCATATCCATGCCGCAGACCCTAGCGACAATTGGTTAAGGTTTTGGTGTCCTTACCAGCCCGAAACGGCTGCTAAATCGCGTGTCCGTCTGTGTCGATCAAAACTTCACGTCGGCCAACATGATCGGGGCGGGAGACTTTGCCGTCTTGTTCCATGCGCTCGATAAGGCGCGCGGCGCTATTATAGCCAATGCGCAGTTGCCGCTGGATGTAGCTCGTCGACGCCTTTTGGCTCTCAGCAACAACTTGAAGCGCGCGGCGATATAGCTGGTCCTCCGGCGAATCTTCGCCGTCTGGCGCGCCTTCCATTTCCCAGCTGCCTTCTTCTGGTTCTTCGGTTACCGCTTGAATATAGTCGGGCTGGCCTTGACCACGCCAATGGTCCGCCACGGCGCGCACCTCATCATCGCTCACAAAGGGCCCGTGAACGCGCGCGATCTGCTTTCCGCCTGGCATATAGAGCATGTCGCCTTTGCCGAGCAGTTGCTCTGCGCCCTGCTCGCCAAGAATGGTGCGGCTATCGATCTTGGACGTCACTGAAAAGCTGATCCGCGTTGGCAAATTGGCCTTAATCACGCCAGTGATAACATCGACCGACGGACGCTGTGTCGCCATGATCAGGTGGATGCCCGCCGCGCGCGCCTTTTGCGCCAAACGTTGGATGAGGAATTCTACCTCCTTGCCTGCGGTCATCATCAAATCAGCAAGCTCATCAACAATGATCACAACTTGCGGCAATGGCTGATACTCGAGCTGTTCTTCTTCGTAGATGGGCTGGCCCGTTTCAGCGTCATAGCCCGTTTGCACGCGCCTTCCGAGAAAAGCGCCTTTGGCGTTGGCTGAGCGTACTTTTTCATTGAAGCTTGAAAGCGAGCGGACCCCGACAGAGGCCATCATACGGTAGCGGTCTTCCATCTGCTCGACCGCCCATTTAAGCGCGCGGATTGCTTTAGCGGGCTCCGTCACAACAGGCGCGAGCAAGTGCGGAATATCATCATAGATGCTCAATTCGAGCATCTTAGGATCGATCATGATCATCCGGCACTGTTCGGGCGTCAGCCGGTACAGAAGCGAGCAGATCATGGCATTCAGACCAACCGATTTGCCAGAGCCTGTTGTCCCGGCAACAAGCAGATGCGGCATCGGTGCCAAATCGGCGATGACAGGATCACCCGCGATATTCTTGCCAAGGATGATCGGCAACTGCGCTGTTTGATCAGAAAAGGCAGCAGACGCGACGAGTTCATGCATCACCACCGATTGACGCTTGGCATTGGGAAGCTCGATGCCAATCACGCTGCGTCCCGGGATCGTTGCGACGCGGGCTGAAAGCGCAGACATATTCCGCGCAATATCATCGGCAAGCTGGATGACACGGCTCGCCTTGATGCCTGAAGCTGGCTCAAGCTCATACATCGTCACAACCGGGCCGGGGCGAACCTCAACGATCTTGCCCTTCACATGGAAGTCCTCAAGCACATTTTCGAGCAAGCGCGCATTATGTTCGAGCGCGGCCTTATCGAGCTTTTCAGCGGGCGCTGGCGGCGCTGGTGTCAAGAGTTCAAGCGGCGGCAGCGTATAGCGATCCTTGAGATCGAGCGAGGCTTGGCGGGGCTTGGTTTGAGCTTTGGGCGCAGGCGCACGTGTCGCCGAATGATCCGTGATAATGGGTTTGGAAAGTGGCTCGCGGATCACAGGCGCACGCGCTTCGTCACGATCCTGCCCCCGAATGACAGGGCGTGTCATTGACTCTGCTCCAGCGGGCGAGGCCGGTGCTGCCAAGCGTGCAGCCTTTTCACCGCGCCAGCCCAAAAACCAAGCTTTATCATCGGCATCAAGGCCAAGACTCTTGGCCCAAATGACAATACCCAAAACAGCAAAGAGGCCAGCCAAAGCGAAGGAAAGCCAGCTAATATCTTGCGCGCCCGAAAAAAGCGCCGTGAGCGCGTTCACGGCGCCAGCACCAGAAAATCCAATCGCGCCGCCAACGCCGGCTGGCAGGCCGTCCGCTGCGCCGGGCTTGAGCAGGGTCATGCCAATATCGATAAGCGCCATCCCCGCCAGCGCCGCAAACGCCCGGCCACGCCAGCCCGCAACGGGCCGATTTTGCCACAAGCGTACGACAGCGACAATCATAAGCGGCAAAAACAACACGACTGCAGGTCCGACCGTCCAGAGCAAGCCATCAGCGATCCAAGCGCCAGTTGACCCGAGCAGGTTGCGCGGGGGGCCCCCTGCCGCTGTGTTCATCGACGGATCCGAGGGATGATAGCTCAGCAATAAAATAGCAAAGAGCACCGCCCCCAGCAGCACGCTGATCGCCGCAAGGAAAGTGGTGCTACGAATTGCTCCGAGCTTTACTGATTGCCGCCAGGCTGGTGCCTTTGACGCCATGCGCGCCTCCCTGAATTAACTGCGGTATTCGTCCCAATTTATGCTTCATGCGCGCAAGCGGGACTCGCCGTCAAGAGTCTGGCTTGAATCCGCGAGTCGCGATGGTTTTTTGAACAGACCAAATGCGGTGCTGGCGCAGCGTTCCTGATGCGCTATACGGGGCCTATGGACTCAACAGATGTGATCATTTTGGGCGGTGGGTTGGTCGGCTTGACGCTTGCGCTCGCGCTTGATGCCCACGGACTGAGCGCGGCAGTCATAGATCCCATTGACCCTGCGAGCACGCTTTCGCGCGATTTTGATGGCCGCGCGACTGCAATCGCAAGTGCAACGTGGCGGATGTTTGACGCGATTGGCATTGCCCGCGATTTACGTGCCACCAGCTGCCCGATCAAGCGGATCGACGTCCGCGATGGCCTGTCCCCCGAAGCGCTCGATTTTACGCCTGAAGACGGCGACGATGCGCTAGGAACTATGGTGGAAAACCGCCTCATCCGCAAAGCGCTGTTTGAGGCGGCTTCGGCGGCGCAAGGGATCACGCCCTATTATCAAGATCGCGCGACGCATATTGACCGGAATGCACACGGCGTGACGGTCGATTTGGCAAGTGGCAAGTCGATCAGGGCGCCACTCATCCTCGTGTGCGAAGGGCGAAACTCACCGACGCGCGCAGCGGCGGGTATTGCGATTGCGCACTGGTCTTATGATCACCGCGCCATCATCTCTGCCTTTGACCACATCATTCCCCATCATAATGTAGCGCATGAAATCTTCTTTCCCGCCGGACCCTTTGCGTTGCTCCCCATGCAACCCGGCACGCGGTCAGCGCTTGTGTGGACGGTGGACGAGAAGGATGCCGACGGCGTACTCGCGCTCAGCGAGCGGGCCTTTGCCGCCGAGGTGCAAAAGCGGACTGGCGGTGTGCTCGGCGCGATAACGATGGCGGCACACCGATCAAGCTATAAGCTCGGCTTTCACCACGCGGCCCATATTACGGCTGAGCGTCTCGCACTTGTTGGGGATGCAGCGCACGGCATTCATCCCATTGCTGGCCAAGGGCTCAACTTGGGCCTTCGTGACGTCGCAACTCTTGTTGAGGTCCTGGTTGACGGCGCGCGGCTCGGCCTTGATCTCGGCGATGCGCAACTCTTGGCGCGTTATGAGCGCTGGCGTGGCCTTGATACCTTCATGGTTGCCCTAGCGACCGACAGTTTGACGCGCATTTACGGCGTTCCAGGCAAAACAGCGCGCGCCGTCCGCCGTTTTGGAATGGGGGCAATCCAGCGGATAAAACCGCTCAAAAACCGTCTCATGGCCGAAGCGCGCGGCGAGAGCGGTGATTTGCCAAAACTGCTCAAAGGTGAATTGGTTTAAAGGGGCTCTTGCTCCTCAATCAATCGTGCTTGATCAACCAATAAAACTGGCGTCCCATTGCGGATTGGGAAAGCAAGGCCCGCCGCTTCAGAGATGCACTCTTGGGCCGCTTCATCATAACGCAGTCTTGCCCTTGTCAGGGGGCAGACGAGCATCGCCAGCAGCGCTCGGTCCATTATTGCAAAGTGACCTTTTCATCGCCATCGTGACGACTAAAGAAGTGCATGAGCTGGATGGTTAGCTCGGCGCGGTCAGACAAGGTTTCGGCTTCAAGCAGCGCCTGTTTGGCCGCAGCGTCGAATGGCGCGACTTGAGCGATACCATTGACCAATGCTTCATCGTCGAGGCGACCGACCGCTTCCCAATCGACCGCATAGCCATGCGCATCGGCAAAGCGCCGAGATTCGCGTTCCAGTCCGGCCCGTTCGGCGATGCCGAGCACAGCGTCATCAACTTCTGCGAGAAGCTCGGCCTCAACCTGCCTGAACGGGGTCGTCACATCGAGCTCGCGTAAGACTTTAAACCGCATCATGCCTTCAAGAACAAGATTATAGCGTCCATCTTCCATGGCCTCGACTTCGGCAATGCGGCCAACGCACCCTATCGAAAAAAGGCTAGGGACATCCTTTTGCGTTCGGCCTTCAGTGCCGCGTGGTTGGATCATCCCGATGCGGCGATCGCGCGCGAGTGATTCTTTGATCATCGCCCTGTACCGGGGTTCAAAGATATGGAGCGGCAAATGCATGCGCGGAAAGAGCAGCGCACCGGTGAGCGGAAAGACTGATAGGCGCGTGGCGGTTTTCACACTCATGTGAACAAGACCGCCGAGAGGCGTCGCCTTTGTGCCGCAACCCAAGGATCTTCTAAGCCGATGACTTCAAAGAATTTGAGGAGTTGGGCCCGCGCCGCACCTTCATTCCAGCTCCGATCAGCCTCAATACTCGCGAGCAGTTGATCCGCTGCACCATCGCGGTCTCCGGCAGCCATCAGCCCATTGGCAAGCGCGAACCGCGCATCATGATCCTTGGGATTGGCCGTAACGCGCGCGACGAGCCCTGACAGGTCTTCAACGGGTTGAACGTCGTGCGCTAGCGCTAATGCTGATGTTGCCCGCTGGATTGCTGGATCGCTCGCTTTGTCGAGCGGAACTGTCGTCAGCGCAGCCTCAGCCTCTTCCAAACGCCCTTGCGCGACCAGCGCCCGAACATAGCCCGAAAGCGCCGCTATATCGGTCGGTGCCA
The DNA here is from genome assembly GCA_041179365.1 of Pseudomonadota bacterium. Lineage (GTDB taxonomy): Bacteria > Pseudomonadota > Alphaproteobacteria > Sphingomonadales > Sphingomonadaceae > Aquisediminimonas. The sequence continues at coordinate 2,288 of JBEGTP010000257.1, read as the reverse complement.
TTTGCAAGATCTGCTCAAATATACTCACGGCGCGCTCTGAATCGTCAGAAGCCAACACGTCTTCACCCATCGCTATGAGCGGCTCAATTTCAGCTTCGAGTGACTGGGCCTCGCCTTTAATCGGTAACTGCTTCAGCAATTGATCGAGCAATCTGGCCAGCTGAGACTCGGTCCGCGCTTGGGTTAGATCGGCAACCAATTGCCCCTGAAACACCGCATAAACGGTTGGGATGGATTGCACCCGGAATTGCGCTGCAATAGCCTTGTTTTCATCAACATTGACCTTGAAAAGGAGCACGCCCTTATCAGCGTAATCAGCTGCGACCTTTTCAAGGACTGGCGTGAGTTGCTTGCACGGGCCGCACCACTCGGCCCAGAAATCCAAGATTACGAGGCTCGTCATCGATGGCTCGATCACATCGCGTTTAAACGCTTCAATCGCGTCTTTCTCCGCTGCGCTCATCCCCAAACTCGCCACCTCTTGATCTCCTTCTTCCGCATTCTGCCGTGTCCCTTATGTGGGGCGCGTTCCTTCTCGTCGCAACCCCGAAAGTTTATCGCAGAGATTTAACCGCTCTTAACCCTGTTTCGGCTAAGGCGACAGCATGACGGACCGTACGCCGACCCGCTTGGTTTATTTGGCCCTTGGCGGTGTTGCGCTCTTGGGTTTGGCCCTGCGCCTCTTGAGCGCGCGCGGCGGCCTATGGCTAGATGAGGCTTGGTCAGCTTGGTTCGCTGCGCGCGTGGCCCCGGTGACGGGTGTCTTTTGGAGCATTCATCACGATAACAATCACCCGCTCAATACGCTCTGGCTGCAATTGGTCGGTCCCAACGCGCCAAGCCTTGTGATGCGCGGCCTCTCTATCGCGAGCAGCACAGCATCCATTTTTGTGGCGGCGCGGATCGGCGCGGCGCGCAGTACCGCAACGGCACTCACCACGGCGCTCCTCTTTTCACTCTCGCCCTTGCTTGTGCTCTACGGATCAGAAGCGCGCGGCTATGCACCTTTTGTATTGATGCTACTCCTTTCGATACAGCGGATCGATGTCTGGTTAAGCGATACCGACAAGCCCTTCACAAAGGATCAAATTGCGCTTTTTGCGGGCGTTGGAACGCTCTCTCATTTCCTGATGGCGCCGTGCCTGATGGTGCTTGGGCTTTGGATGCTCTTGGTTTTGCGCGCGCGGCTCGGCACTGCCAAGGCTTTTGGGGCTTGTTTACGCGCGCTCTATCTTGCCGGCATTGCGTCAGCGCTCATCCTTTCGCTTGTCTTTGGCGCGGCGCATTCTGCCTCCGGCGGGTTGACGATTGGGAGCTACGCTCCGTTCGATTGGGCGGGATACGGCAAAGCGCTCCACGAAATTGGCAGTCTGACACTCGGCCTAGGGTCTTTTGCCGCGCCGGGAATTGGCTCGCTCATTGGGCTCATCCTCTTGCTCGGATATTTGTGCCTTTCGAGCCGCTTACCGCAACAGCGGGCGATCCTCTACGGGCTCTTGATTACCCTATTGCCACTCATCGTCCTCCTCTTTCATCCCGGAAACAGCCAATATCCCCGCTATTATTTTCCCGTTGCCCTTGGGTTGCTCCTTTTTACAGGCGAGGCCCTAGGTGGTCTGCTGGATCAAGGCGGGCATAAGCGCGCTCTGGCTGGTTTTGCATTAGCGCTCATGTCAATCGGTGCCCTTATTCAGGCGCGTGATCTCATCGCCAATCAGCGCGGCTCGCCGGAAAAGGTGATTGAAACTCTGCGCATGCGGGAGCCACAGGGCACACGCGTTGGCCTCACCAGCAGTCGCTGGCGCGCGCAGCTTGAAGTTGCTGCGCGACAGGCGAACTATCCGCTCAGTGTGATAGGCACACCGTGCCGAGGGGCTGATTATCTCTTTGCAGCTGAGGCCCGGCTTTTTGCAGATGAAGCCCGTCAACCCTGCGGTCGCGGTTGGCAGCGCATCGACTCTGCAACGTCCATCGGACCTTCTGGCATGAGCTGGGTGCTCTATGCCCGCCTGCGCACTCAACAGTAGATGTTTTCGGGAAAGTTGGTTACTTTCCTCCAGCAAGGCTTGCCAAGCACGCAACTCATTGTTAGAGGCGCGGCTCCCAAACAGCCATGGTCTTTTGATCATCTGTCATAACGCCAGAGCGGGCGTAGCTCAGGGGTAGAGCACGACCTTGCCAAGGTCGGGGTCGAGGGTTCGAATCCCTTCGCCCGCTCCATTTTCAAAAACCTAAGGCGTGGGCTGGTCCGATTGAGGCCGCCACGACCGCCGGGTCGAACCCTCGAT
>JBEGTP010000256.1:0-3403 GCA_041179365.1 Pseudomonadota bacterium | reverse complement strand
ATGCGCCCTTGAATGACGGTGAAGTGCGCGTGCGGAATAGCTTCCTCTCGGTTGAACCCGCAATGCGCGGCTGGATCGCCGATGCGGGGAATTATTCCGCACCGATTGCCATCGGTTCGGTCATGCGCGCGCTTGCGGTGGGTGAAATCGTCGAGAGCCGCTGTCCTGACTACCGCGTGGGAGACATTGTGACTGGCTGGTTCGGTTGGCAGGAGCAGGTCGTCGTCACACCCGACGCCATCGTCCGTCGCGTTATGGAAACCGATTTACCCCATTCGCTGACGCTCGGTGTGTTGGGCATCAACGGTGTTACGGCGCACTTGGCGCTCACGCAGATCGGCGAACCCAAAACGGGTGATACCGTGCTCGTGTCAACCGCCGCTGGGTCGGTCGGATCAGCAGCAGGGCAGATTGCGAACATCTTCGGCTGCCGCACCGTGGGGATTACGGGAGGGCCGGAAAAGGTCGCGCAGTGCACCCGCGACTTCGGTTACGCCGCCGCGATTGATTATAAAGCACCCGGCCTATCCGAAGCCATTGCCGCCGACTGCCCCGATGGGATCAATGTCTATTACGACAATACGGCAGGAGACATCAGCGACGCGGTCTATCCCCATCTGGCACTGAACGCCCGCGTCGTCATCTGCGGAACCGCCTCAATCCCCGCATGGAACCCGTGGCCCAGCGGCCCGCGTGTTGAGCGCCATCTGCTGGTCAAACGCGCGCGGATGCAGGGCTTTGTGATCTTTGATCATATGGACAAATATGAAGCCTCCGTGGCACAACTTGCTAATTGGGTGCGCAGCGGGCAGCTTACCTATGTTGAAGATATACTCGACGGGCTGGAGGCTTGCCCCGATGCACTGGCGGGCCTGTATCGCGGTGAGAATAAGGGTAAGCGTATCATCAAACTATAGGAGGGAAGACTATGCCTGCGAGACATTTGATCTACATCGTGTTGGCGTTCGCGTCAGTGATTTGGGCTTGGTCATGGGCCTTTGCGTGGATGGCGGGCGGCGGGAACATCATCAACCTGCCGAGCTTCTTCATCGATTCCTACAAGAGTGGCAGCGCCGCCGCGTTTCTCACGATAGACATCGCGACGGCTTGGGCCGTCTATATGCTCTGGGTCGTCGGAGACGCGACGAAAATCGGGCTGGGCGCGAAGACAGGCTGGATTTTCCTTGCGCTATCCTTCCTCGGTACTTGCTTTGCCTTTCCGCTCTATTTGGTGGTGCGTGAGCGGCATCTGGCGAAATCTGGCGCAATACAATGAACCTCGACGTCAGCCGCGCCGAACTTTTTGCCGAGCATAAATGGCAGGAGCCCTTCCGCTGGCTGCGCGAAAATGCACCCGTCTATTATGTGGCGGATAGCAAGCACGGCCCCTATTGGTCGGTCTCTACTTACCAGCCGATTGTCGACGTTGAGGCGCAGCCCGAGATATTCTCATCGAGCCACCGTCACGGCGTGACCAGCATCACGATTGCCGAACGCCCGCCAGGCAAAGGCTTCCCAAATTTTATCCGCATGGACGCGCCCGAACATAGCGATCAACGCAAGGTCGTTTCACCTGCTTTCTCACCGAGCGAAATGACGCGGCTTTCTAACGACATCCGCAAGCGCGCGGGTGACTTGCTCGACGCGCTGCCTAAGGGCGAAGCGTTTGACTGGGTTGAACAAGTCTCGGTCGAACTGACCACGCAGATGCTCGCCGTGCTGTTCGACTTCCCTTGGGAGGACAGGCACAAGCTGCCCTTCTGGTCTGATGTTGCGGGCAATATCGAGGAATTTAACGATCCCGCCGCCCAAGTTGAACGCCTCCGCCACCTCAGCGAAATGGGGGTGTATTTCAAACGGCTGTGGGATGAACGCGTTTCGGGCGATCCCGCGCCTGATCTGCTCACGCGGATGATCCGATCCGATATTACTGGCAACATGAGCATGGACGAATTCATCGGCGCACTCACTTTGCTGATCATCGGTGGCAATGATACGACGCGCAACACGATGAGCGCGGCCATCTACGCGCTCGACAAATTCCCCGATCAGCGGACGATGCTGGAGGCGGACCCCAGCCTCATCGACAATGCCGTGACCGAGATCATCCGCTGGCAAACCCCGCTCGCCCATATGCGCCGCAACGCGACGGTTGATACGGAACTGGGCGGCCAGCAGATCAAGGCGGGGGACAAGGTGATCCTCTGGTACGTCTCGGCCAACCGCGATGAGAGCGTGTTCCCGAACGCGGACCAGCTCGATATTACGCGCGACAATGCCCGGCGGCATCTCTCCTTCGGGTACGGAGCCCACCGCTGTGTCGGCGCGCGGCTGGCGGAGCTTCAGGTGCGCATTTTGCTGGAAGAAATGGCCGCGCGGCGGATGCGGGTGACGGTGCTGGCAGAACCAGAGCGCGTGGCGCAGAGTTTTGTGAATGGCTATGAGAAGATGATGGTTGAGGTGGGCCAGTATTGAGTATTTTCCAACTATTTTGGAATATTTTATTCCACGGGTACGCGTTATTCGGCTCGAACTAATGATGCATCTTCCCCTCCTGTCGGCCATCATTGCTGACGATATTGAACGCTGCAGAATCTTATCGCTCGTGCGTGATTTACGCTTGCCTGATTGTTGGATTGGCGCTGGGTTCGTGAGGAATGCAGTTTGGGATCATCTGCATGGATTCCCGTCTTCTCCGTTATCGAACGACGTCGATGTTATCTGGTTTGATCCGATCAAATCCGACGGGGCGCTTGATGGTCACATCGAAAATGAACTGCGAGCGGCGGCTCCTTCCATCAAATGGTCCGTCAAAAACCAGCGCCGAATGCACATCCGTAACAATGATGCGCCTTATCTTTCGGCAACAGACGCGATGCGCTATTGGCCTGAAACTGCAACAGCCATTGCTGTAAAAATGAAAGCCTCTTCGGAACTGGAATTCAGCGCTCCATACGGGCTTGAAGATCTCTTCAACTTGATTGTCAGGCCAGCCCCAAACTTTGTTTCCGAGACGCGCGAGATCTTTCTTGGCCGAATCACGCAAAAACAGTGGCTAAAAACATGGCCGCGCCTCGAAGTGATTGAGCCTTAACATGCTCCACTTCAAGCCGCCTTCCCCCACATGAAGTCAACATGCACCCCGTCATAGGGGAATATCACGCCGCCTTTGCGCCGGTCGATCACGCCCGCTTTTATGAGTGCCGTAACGTCACCGTGAACAGCCTTCACATCGCGGCCCACACGGCGCGCGACTTCGCGGATGGAGAGGACGCCTTGGCCGGTCATCACGTGGATCACTTCGGACCGCTTCGGGGTGAGGATTTTCCACATCAACGCCATCGTGGAAAAGGAAATATGCGCGCCCTGCGGTTCACCGTGAAAAGCGGCGGCAAGACGGTTT
>JBEGTP010000255.1:0-2913 GCA_041179365.1 Pseudomonadota bacterium | reverse complement strand
CGACAGTCGCTGAGTCCCCGTTTTTCCGGCGAACAAAATTGTCGGCTCTGCGCGCGTTCAAATGGGGGACTCAGCGACTGTCGGCCTTGTTTCGCCGCAGGACCTTGGCCTGACCTTTCCTGTGGGGCCACTGCCTGCCTTTCAGGCGTCTATTGCCTATAAGGGCCCGCTCAAACCGCCGATATTGCGCGGTCAGAACATCGCGAGGCTCGTCATACGAAGCGCTGGTTTGCCGGACCAAATTACACCCCTCTATGCGGCCAATGACGTCATGGAGGCAGGCTTTTTTCGGCGGGCGTGGCTCGGCTTTTTGACGCTGGTAGGGCTCTAAAATGCGTGAGGGCAAGTTCATCACACTTGAGGGCAGTGAGGGCACAGGCAAATCCACGCAAGCCAAACGGATTGCGGAAAAGCTAAAAGCGCACGGCATTTCAGTTGTGTTGACCCGCGAGCCCGGCGGCACAGCAGGCGCAGAGGCCATACGGACTTTGTTGATGACAGGCGATGAAGCCCGTTGGAATGCCGAAACCGAAGCCTTATTGTTCGCTGCGGCGCGTGCTGATCATGTCGCTAAACTAATCCGCCCTGCTCTCGCGCGCGGAGATTGGGTGATATGTGACCGCTTTGTTGATTCGACGCGGGCCTACCAAGGCGGTGCCGGAGGGCTTTCTGATGATGCCATCATGGCGCTACACGCGATCGGGAGCGGGGGGCTATTGCCAGTCAAAACACTGCTCCTCGACTTGAACCTAGCGGTTGCAGAAGCGCGCGCATCGATGCGGGATGGAAATGCAAAGGACCGTATGGGGAGCAAATCAACAGCCTATTATGAAAGAGTGACGGCGGCCTTCCGCGCATTGGCGAAACATGAGCCCGAACGATTTGCGGTGATTGACGCCGGAGGCAATGAAGACGCGGTGACAGCGGCATCAATGCTCGCATTGCAACCCCTGTTATGACCATGCTGATCGGTCATGATGTGCCCATTGCGACGTTTCTTGCCGCAGCAAATGGAGATCGGCTCCATCATGCTTGGCTATTTGCTGGGCCTGAGGGGATTGGCAAGCGGGCCGTTGCTTTCGAGTGCGCAACGTTTCTTCTTGCTCAGGCGCTCGATCCAAACCTTCCGGGTCTTGATCTCACAGTGGCAGAGAATTCACCCGTCGCTCGCTTTATGGCTGCGGGGTCTCATCCAGACTTCCGCTTTTTAAGGCGCCTGCCAAAGGATGAGAAACTCCGCGAGAAACCGCCTGCTGACTGGCCTGATGCGGTAGAGCTCTCTCGCAACATCAGGGTCGATCAAATTCGGCGCCTGACGAACAGCTTTGCAACCAAGCCGTCGCTGTCCACGCGGCGCGTGGTGATCATTGACTGCGTCGATGAACTCGAGCGAAGTGCCTCAAATGCTCTGCTCAAAACGCTCGAAGAGCCCCCGTTTGGAACGATCTTTCTGCTCATCAGCCACTCGCCAGGGCGGCTCTTGCCAACGATAAGATCGCGGTGTCGTCCGCTGCGCTTCTCGGCGCTCGCTGACAATGCAATGGTCTCAATTCTCCGCGGGCGGTTTGCCGATTTGGCGCACGAAGAAGTCACTGCGATTATAGCGGCAGCTCAAGGGTCTCCTAGTCGAGCGATCAACCTTGCGACCCTTGATGTTGCGACGCTCTCAAAAGCGCTGGAAGACCTGTTTTACACTGGGGATCCGTATAATCACGTGCGCGCTACTCTGGCGAAATCATTGGCCGCCAAATCTGCGCATGCGCGCTTTGAGGCGTTTATCGCCCTCGTTCCAGCGTTCATTGCCGCAAAAGCCAAAACCCTCAATGGGACTGACCTTGCCAAAGCTATAGACCATTGGAGCGCGGCCAGGCATCTCATTCAGTCAGCGTCCCATGCGTCGCTGGAAACGCAAGCTGTCGTCTTTGCTCTTGCCGGGCATGTCGCAGCGCTTGCTCCGCGCACAGGAGCCGTTAAAGCCTGAAACCATGCCCTCTGAACCTTTTTACATTACGACCGCCATCGCCTACCCAAATGGGAAGCCGCATATCGGTCATGCTTATGAAGCGATAGCAACCGATGCGATCGCACGGTTTCAACGCTTGCAGGGCCGCGATGTACGTTTTGTGACGGGCACTGACGAGCATGGCCTCAAAATGGTGCAGACGGCGCGTGGGCAGGGGCGCGAAACGCTTCATTTTGCAGACGAAATGTCTGAGTATTTCAAGGCGATGTGCCATGCTTTGAATATATCTTTTGATGAATTCATGCGAACCAGCGAACCACGGCACCATGTTGCCAGTATCGCTTTGTGGAAGGCACTTGAGGCCTCGGACGATCTCTATCTCGACCGCTACGAAGGGTGGTATTCCGTTCGCGATGAGGCTTTTTATGACGAATCGGAGCTCGTTGATGGAGAAGGCGGGGCCCGCCTGTCGCCTCAGGGAACAGAGGTTGAATGGACAACCGAAGAAACTTGGTTCTTCCGCCTCAGCAAGTATCAAGAGAGGCTTCTCGCTTTTTATGCCGAAAACCCATCATGGATACGCCCCGAAAGCCGCCTGAACGAAGTTTTGCGCTTTGTTGAGGGTGGGCTGCGCGATTTGAGCGTTTCGCGAACAAGTTTTGACTGGGGTGTCCCCGTGCCGGGCTCTCCGGGGCATGTCATGTATGTTTGGATTGATGCCCTAACAACCTATCTTTCGGGTATCGGCTACCCAGAAATAGGCGGAGACTTCAGCCGATTTTGGCCTGCAAATGTTCATATTATCGGCAAAGACATTGTTCGCTTTCACGCGGTCTACTGGCCCGCACTATTGATGTCCGCTGGATTACCGCTGCCAAAGCAGATTTTCGGTCATGGCTTTATTCTGGCGCGCGATGGCTCAAAGATGGGCAAATCGGCAGGAAATGCGC
>JBEGTP010000254.1:0-5013 GCA_041179365.1 Pseudomonadota bacterium | reverse complement strand
TGGCGATCAGCACGTGCCAACCCGCGATTTGAATCGCGAATTTTCCGTCCTCGGGGAATGCGGCCTCAGCAATCGCAGCGTGAAACACCTCGCTCATTGGGCATCGCGGTGATCGCGCTTGATCTTTTTGGCGAGGGACCATTTGTGCATTTCGGTGGGGCCATCGTAAATGCGGAAGGCGCGGACTTCGCGGAACACTTGTTCAACAATCGTATCGCCCGAAACGCCTGTGCCCCCCATCACTTGAACACAGCGATCCGCAATTCGCATCAGGGCTTCGGATACGGCAACCTTGGTCATCGAACTTTCCACGGTTCCAAGTGACCCCGTGTCGAGCACACCCGCACACCAATCGATCATCAGTTCGGCTTGCTTGAGATCAATCATATTTTCCGCCAGCATGAAGCCGACGCCCTCATGATCGATCAGTGGCTTACCGAAAGCCTGCCGTTTGCAGGCATAGGCGCTCGCAATCTCATGCGCGCGAACGCAGGCGCCGAGCCACCGCATACAGTGCGAAAGCCGCGCGGGAGAAAGACGGATTTGCGCATATTTGAAACCGTCCCCCGAATGGCCCAGCATCTGATCCGCCGGGACGCGGAGATTATCGATGGCGACGACGGCGTGGCCACCGGGCATCGAGCTGTCGATTGTATCAAGGATGCGCTCTATGCGAATGGCCGGGTCGGGCAGATCGACAAGAAACATGCAGGCTCCATCGTCGGATTTCGCCATGACGATGCCAATTTTTGCACCCTCTGCCCCAGTGATGAAGGCCTTGCGACCGTTCACCACCCAATGATTGCCGTCGAGCTTGGCAGTCGTCTGCATCATTGAAGGATCAGACCCTGCCCCGCCTTCACTTGCGGGTTCGGTCATGAAAAAGGCGGATCGTGCGGCCCCGCTCACCATTGGCGCGAGAAAGCGTTCTTTCTGTTCGGGCGAGCCAACTTTGCCGATCAGATACATATTCCCTTCGTCGGGTGCCATCGTGTTGACGGCAAGAGGCCCAAGCGGAGAGAGGCCCGAAAGCCGCAGCACATGGGCAGTCTCCAGCTGCGTCAAATGTCCGCCGTCAGCCAAGATATGGGGTGTCAGAACCCCTGCCGTCCGGGCGAGCGCCCGCATTTCCTGCACGAGTTCATCCGAAGGGCCATGCGCACCGCAGCGCGGGTCTCCTTCAAACGGTACGACGACATCACGCACAAATTTTTCAACGTTCGCGCCGATTTCAAGTGCGCGGGTAGATAGGGTCAAAGTGAACTTCCTCCATCAACACGGAATTCTGCGCCGGTGGTAAAGCCAGACTCGTCTGATGCAAGATAAACCGCCATCGCAGCAATTTCTTCAGGCTTGCCCAAGCGACCAATCGGATGGCCCGCGACCCATCCGTCATAGAGGGCCTGGCCGTCTTCGACTTGCGCCATCACTTTTTCCAGAATGGGGGTATGGATCGCGCCGGGGTGCAGCGAATTGCAGCGCATCCCATAACCGGATTTGGCATAGTGGAGCGCGACGGATTTGGTCAGGTGCGTCACCGCCGCCTTCGCCGCATTATAGGCAGCAAGATCGGCCTGCGCCCGCACACCGCACATGGAAGACATGTTGATCACAGAACCGCCGCCGCTCCCGGCAGATTTGACCTTCATCAGCGGGATCACATGTTTGCAGCCAAGGAAAACGCCGTCCACATCGACCGAGAATTCGTGCCGGAATTGTGCCAGCGTTATGTCTTCGATTGAGCCGTGCGTCGTGATCCCGGCATTGTTGACGAGAATGTCGATCTGGGGAATGCCCGCAAACGCATCCAGCCACGCTTGTTCATCGGACACATCAAGCGGCACAAACCGTGCGCCGAGTTCGCGTGCCAAGGCTTCACCGCCCGCCACATCAACATCGGCGATGATGACGTGTGCGCCTTCTGCCACAAAGCGCCGCACAATTGCCTCACCCAAGCCCGAAGCGCCGCCGGTGACGAACGCGATTTTGCCCTTCAAGCGCACAGAATTACATCCCTGGCAGTGGCCGCGGTGCCCCAGATATGTCGAAAATCTGCACCGTGCTAGCCTGCATATGGCCGACATATTTGGTGAAGAATTCAGCGATCCATGGCATCGCGAGATGCACTTTGAGCGCGTCATCATCGGCCCATTGCTCGATCACATTGACAAGGCCGGTCGCGGCATCTTCGACCAGCAGCGAATAATGGAGGCAGCCTGCTTCAGTGAGCACCTTGGGGCGCATTGCGGCGACGTCGACCGCGAAATCCTCGATGATCGAGGGGTTCATGTTCATCGTGCCTTGAACGAAAATCATCGTAATCTCCTTAAATCGTCACCAGTGTTTTGCCTGTGGTATTGCCCGACATTAAATCAATGAAAGCTTCGGGGATGCGTTCAAAGCCGTGGCGGATATTGGTGAGGGGTTTGAGCGCACCGCTTTCCACCCACGCTTCAAGTTCCCCCTGTGCTTGGCCCAAAACTTCGGGGTAATCATAGGTCAGAAAGCCCTGCATCATCACCCGGTTTACGACGAGCTGCCACAGGGTTTTGACACCGTAAGGATGATCCTGATCGTTATACTCACCGATCATCCCGCACACAGCCACGCGACCGTGCGTTGCCATGAGGGGGAGGATTGCTTCTAGTGTCTCGCCACCCACATTATCAAAATAGACGTTTATCCCGTCTGGCGCGGCGGCGCGGATTGCGTCGGCAAGATCTGGCACGGCGCGGTAGTTGATCGCCGTATCAAAACCGAGATCGCGGATGGTAGAGGCTTTTGCGTCCGACCCGACCAGCCCAATCACCCGGCAACCCTTGATCTTGGCAATCTGGCCAACCGCACTGCCCGTTGCACCGGCAGCCGCGCTAATAAGGAGGGTCTCGCCTGCCTTTGCCTTTGCGACATGCAGCAACCCGACCCAAGCCGTCAGCCCTACCGGCCCGAGGGCACCCATATAATGGCCAAGCTCAACGCCGGGCTTGGGATACATCCGCTCCAGCCCGAGCGCGTCTGGCCCAAAGACGCACTGTTCTGACCATGTGCCAAGCGCGCGGACCGTTGCGCCTACAGGAAAGTCTGGATTGCGTGTTTCAATTACCGCGCCGATCGACATGCCGTTGACTGGCGCTCCCACCGCCACCGGCGGCAAGTAACTTGGCCGATCATCAAGGAAGCCGCGTATAGCGGGGTCCATCGAAAAGACGCGCGGGCGGACCAGCATCTCGCCGTCCTTCAGCGCCGGTGATGGCCTTTCTTCCACGCGAAACGTTTCTGGAGTGGGCACTCCCGTCGGGCGCGCAGTCAGGATTATGTGGCGGGTCATGCGGGGCAATCCTCTCTGCTTTGACTATTCACGCCCTTACCCCGGCGGGCAGCTAGTCATATCGCTAGGTGCGTGAAAATGGCCAAAGTCTGAGGGTGGGCCTTAGTCTTAGGAGAGAATGATGTCCCAATCACACACAGAAAAGCAAGCCATCATCGAGAAGCTTTATGCTGCAACGGGAGTCGGTGATTTTGATACGGCTGAAACATTGCTCACCGACGATTTCTTCATCACAGAGGCGGAAGGGCTGCCTTATGCCGGCGTGTATAGCGGCAAAACTGCACTGCGGGACCTTTACACCAAGGTGATGGGCATGATGGACGTTGCCGGTCTGGAAATTACAGCGCACTGCACGACCGACGGAGACTATGCCTGCACCTTGCTGCAATTCTCCTTCGCCGATCCGGCTCTTGCGCCTGCCCCGCTTGCTGAAATGTACCGCTTCCGAGACGGCAAGGTGTGCGAGATCAAGCCTTTCTATTTTGATCCCGCCCCGATCATCGCGGCGTGCAAAGCGAAGGGCTCGGTCTAACCGAACAGGCCTTCCGGCGCTTCGATCAGGCCTTTCAAGGTTGCCATGAATTTGGCACCTGCCGCACCGTCAATCGCGCGGTGATCGACCGAGAGGGAGAGCGCCATCCGGCTTTCAAAAACGGCCTCCCCGTCTGCCTGTTCTGCAAGCAAGCGGGTGATGCCGCCCACGGCCAAGATCGCGCCTTGCGGCGGATTGATGATCGCATCAAACTGATCAATGCCAAACATGCCCAAGTTTGAGATGCTGAACGTGCCGCCGTCCATATCAGCGTAAGCGAGCTTCCCCGCTTGAGCTTTGGCAATCAGCGCCGCTGTCGCGCCCGCAATCTGATCAATCCGCATAAGATCGGCGCTGCGGACAATCGGCGTAACCAGGCCTTTGTCGGTTGCCACAGCAATCGCGATATCGGCATGGGCAAAGTGATGAACGGCGTCACCGTGCACCTGGATATTCACATCCCCGTGCCGGGAAAGCGCTACTGCAACTGCACGAACGAGATAATCGTTGATCGACGCCTTTGCGCCCAGCACGATATTCGCGGTTTTGCGCAGGGCCAGCAAATCATCAACGGCCACACTCATCCGCAGATAGAAATGCGGAATGCTCTGTTTGGATTCGGTCAAACGCCGCGCGATGACTTTGCGGATTTTATCCATCGGCACGATCTGAGCACGGTTTTCTCCGGCAACGAAAGGTGCGGTACTTGTCGGCGTGAGGACCAACGCCAGAACGTCGGCCTTCGAGATACGCCCGCGCGGTCCCGTGCCCTTGATGCTGCCCAGCGCCACGCCGTGGAGCGCAGCTAATCGCTTAGCGAGCGGAGACGCATAATAACTTTCATTGCCCAGCGCCAAATCTGCGGCACCTTTCAGCGTGGGGCTTGCGGTCGGTCGGGCGGCTTGTGACACATCCTGATAGCTGATCCGGCCATTTTTTCCGGAACCTTGCACGTCGGCCAAATCAAGGCCCAGTTCCTCGGCCAGCTTGAGCGCTTCGGGGCTGATCGGCCGGTTGGTTTCAATCTTTTTGGATGCGGCAATCACCGCAGGCGCGGCAACAGGGGCGGCGGCTTTCGCTGCTACGCTGACATTGGCAGCTTTGAAATTGCTGATATAGTCTGCAACCTCCGCATCGCTCGTATCCGCGTCGG
>JBEGTP010000253.1:0-5287 GCA_041179365.1 Pseudomonadota bacterium | reverse complement strand
ATTGTTCAAAATGGGCATGCCAGTCACGCTCACGCAGACGATCGACCAAGATACTGCTGAACTGCTGGTGACCGAATTTGGACATAACATTGTTCGCGTGTCTGATTCAGATATTGATATTGCTCATGATGAGGATGTCGATGCGGCTGAAACGCTTGAGACGCGGCCTCCGGTGGTGACGATTATGGGCCATGTCGATCACGGCAAGACCTCACTGCTCGATGCCCTGCGTGGTACCGATGTTGTTGCAGGAGAGGCTGGCGGCATTACGCAGCATATTGGCGCGTATCAGCTGACGATGAAGGATAAGTCGAAGATTACCTTCCTCGATACGCCTGGGCACGAGGCCTTTACCGAAATGCGTGCGCGCGGTGCGAATGTGACCGATATTGTTGTCATTGTCGTTGCCGCTGACGATGGACCAAAGCCGCAAACGGTAGAAGCGATCAACCATGTGAAAGCCGCTGGCGTTCCGATGATTGTTGCGATTACAAAATGTGACAAACATGAAGCTGCGCCCCAAAAAGTGCGCGAGCAATTGTTGCAATACGACGTCATTGTCGAGTCGCTGTCGGGCGAAGTGCAGGACGTTGAAGTATCGGCCCGTGAAAAGAAGGGGCTCGATGAACTTGTCGAGAAAATTCAGCTGCTTGCCGAGCTTTCCGAGCTTAAGGCTAATCCAAACCGGCAAGCCGAGGGCAAGGTGATCGAAGCCCGACTGGATAAAGGCAAAGGCCCAGTTGCAACGATCCTCATCCAGCGCGGTACGCTCAAGAATGGCGACATTTTTGTCGTGGGCACCGAAAGTGGCCGCGTCCGCGCTATGACCAATGATAAGGGCATGCAGATCAAAGAAGCGGGCCCCTCAATGCCCGTCGAGGTCCTTGGGCTTGGCGGCGTTCCCGGAGCAGGGGACACTTTAACCGTGGTTGATAGCGAAGCACGTGCCCGTGAAGTGGCAGCTTACCGTTCAAGCGTCGCCACCGCAAAGCGCACAGGCTCAGGCCCTGCGTCGCTCGAATCGATGTTCTCAGCGCTCAAGGAAAAACAGGCGCAAGAATATCCTCTTGTCATCAAGGGCGATGTGCAGGGTACTGTTGAAGCGATCCTTGGCAGTCTCGCAAAAATCCCGAATACAGACATTAAAGTGCGTATTCTTCATTCGGGCGTTGGCGGCATCACTGAAAGCGATGTGACTTTGGCACGCGCAAGCGGCGCACCGATCATCGGCTTTAATGTTCGTGCCAATGCCAAGGCGCGTGAAATTGCTGAGAAAAACGGCGTTGCGCTCAAATATTACGATGTGATCTATGATTTAATCGATGACATCAAGGCTGGCATGGCGGGGCAGCTTGGCCCTGAGTATTTCGAAACGGTCGTTGGTCGCGCCGAAATTCGGGATGTTTTTGCAGCGGGCAAGCACGGCAAAGCAGCCGGGCTTCTCGTTACAGAAGGCTATATCCGCAAAAACCTTCGCGCCCGGATTACCCGCGACGATGTCATTGTTTACAATGGCTCGATCAGCAACCTGCGCCGCTTCAAAGACGATGTTGCCGAAGTGCGTGCGGGGCTTGAATGCGGTGTCACGCTCGAAGCGACGACAGACATCAAGAAAGGCGACTTCCTCGAAACGTTCGAGGTTGAGGAGCGTGAACGGACGCTGTGAGGAAAAGGCCGATCAGGCGCGTTTTCTTAAAAAGGCGTTTCGGTCTCGTACGGCGAATTTTGGATTGATATGACGCAGGCGATAACCCCTGAAACAAAGTCTGTCCGCACATTGCGTGTGGGGGAGCAGGTGCGTCATGTTCTTTCTGAAATTCTTGCGCGCGGTGATGTGCATGATGCCACGCTTGATAAGCATATGGTGTCGGTTACCGAGGTCCGGATGTCGCCTGATCTTCGCCATGCGACGGTGTTCATAAAACCCCTCCTCGGGAAAGAGGAGGGGGCTGTGCTCAAGGCTTTGCGGACCAATACCGCCTATCTTCAGCGCGAAGTCGCATCACGCGTTCAGCAGAAATATGCAGCGAAGCTCAAGTTTTTGGCTGATGATAGTTTTGACGAAGGAACACATATCGATACGCTTTTGCGCGCCCCAAAAGTCGCGCAGGATTTGCAAGGCGAGTGATGAAACGGTGCACGCGCGGCGTTCGCTAGCGCTTTACGAGCTCAACATTAATCGTCAGCGTAACCTTCTCACTGACGATCATTGACCACGCCGTCATATTGAAATCCGAGCGTTTGATCTTGGTCTTGGCGGTCATTGAGACCCGCCCCGTCCGGTTGATGTCGCCAAGGGCAGAGTTAAAATCGACTGCAAGCGTTGCTGGTTTTGAAATGCCGCGCACAGTGATGGTGCCGTCAACGCTTGCAGAGCGGGCGGACTTCATGTTCAGGCGGGTGCCGTGGAATAAAATGGTGGGATGGATAGTCGTGTTGAAAAAATCTTCCCCCTTGAGCTTCTCCTCATCCCATGATGAACCACTTTGCAGGGCCGTTGCGTCAATATTAACGTCCAGCTTTATCGCCTGTGGGGCCTGTGCATCATAGCCGAGCGCGCCTGACATTTTTGGAAAGGTCACTGTCTTTGTGCCCAAGCCAAGATAGCCAACTTTTGCGATGACCTGGCTGCGACTTTGATCGACGATATAGCTGCCTGAAGGCACCGCGGTGAAAGTTTGACTGAGGGCCACACTGCTTGCTGCTAGGCCAGCCGCGAATAGAGTCGTTCGAAGGGCGTGCATCAACTCTCCTCTCAAGAATTACTGTGGCTTAAGGCGTTGTAGGGTACGATACAACATAGGCCTTTCTGCCCCCTGAACAGTGTCGTGTTACAAATCGCGTTCGCCGCAATATCTTCGCTGGTCAAAGGCCGGTGTTTAGGCGATGAGGCAGAAATGCGCCGCAGTCATCGTTCATCTCAGCCCACTGGAAACAAGCCTCGCCTGTGGGGACGTCATGCCGTGCATGCCGCCCTCGCGAATCCAGAGCGAACTATCCGGAAAATTTGGGGCACGCGGGAGGCACTGGCCTCGCTCGATCTGCCCTCAACTTTGCCGTCTATTTTTGCCGAAGTGGCAGACCTCGGACGTATGGTGCCCAACGATGCGCCGCACCAAGGCCTTGTGATCGAAGTTGAGCCGCTCGAAGATGTTTGGCTCGGCGATCTCCTCGCCGATGGCAAAGACGATCAACGCCCGTTGGTAATTCTTGATCAGGTGACCGATCCGCACAATGTAGGTGCCATTCTGAGATCAGCAGCAGCCTTTGGCGCGCTGGGCGTCATCACGCAAGATCGCCACGCGCCGCCGGAATCTGGCACGGTCGCGCGCGCAGCCTGCGGCGCTTTGGAAATAGTTCCTTGGGTGCGCGTCGTCAATCTGGCTCGCGCCCTTGGAGAAATTGCCGACGCCGGTTTTTGGCGAATCGGCCTGACAGGCGAAGCCGATAAGACGCTTGGCGCAGCGATGGGCAGCGCGCGCATTGCCCTAGTTCTCGGGGCAGAAGGCGAAGGCATGCGACAAAATACGGCGACGCACTGTGATGAGTTGGCAAAGCTTCCTATCAATCCGCAGATCGAAAGTTTGAATGTTTCCAACGCCGCAGCAATTGCGTTATACGCTGTGGCAACACGTTAAGGGGGTTTCATGAACCGAATGCGCTTTCTCGTCGTTTTGATCCTCCCTGTTCTTCTGACAGGGTGTTTCTTCATTCCTGGAAAATTTGTTTCCAATATGGATTTGCGCCGGGACGGTGGCTTTACGTTCGCCTATAAGGGCGAGGTCGTTTTCCAGATGCCCAATGAAAAAATGTTAGGCGCAGGGGGCGGTGTCGCAAGTGCTGAGCTTCCCAAAACTTGGAACGACAAAATGGCGGTTTGCTGGTCAAATGATGACAAGGAAGTCGACAATTTTGGAATTTACGAGGGCGACGTCGCGCCTGCCGTAGCGCCCGCAAAAGCTCCGAAGAAGGGGCGCACGAAATTTTCATCTTACGCTCCCGCTGATGAGCCGATTGCCTTACCCCCCAAAAGTGGCAAGGCAGGAACTGCGGCAGATGACGCTGCTCAGGCGGCTGCCCAGGCAACAACGGAGGCCGCTGAAGGCGCAGCAAAAGCAGCCGACGAGCCTGATCCGATCATTCGCAAATGCACCAAGAAAGAGATCGCCGATCTTAAGCAGGAATGGGAAGAAGGAAAGATAACTGCTGCTGAAGAAGAGAAAAAATCAACTCAGATGATGGCGGGGATTTTTGGCCTCGATCCGACAAATCCCGATGCCATGAACCGCTTTGCAAGCGAGCTCCAAAAACAGGCGGGATGGCGATCTGTCGTTTATAAGGGCGACGGTGTTTTCTTGGTTGATTATTATCAGACGGGGCGGCTGGATCAGGATTTTGTTTTCCCACTCTTCCCGGATCAACAGTTTCTGATGCCATTCGTGATGATCAAGCGCCGCGCCGATGGGGCAGTTCTGGTCGAAACACCGGGCTTTGCGTTGGCAACGAACGGCGGAATGATCGGTGCCATGGCGGCGATGACCGATCAGACGTCTAAGCTCGATGTGGGGGAAGGGCGCAAGCCCGTCCGCAATCCGCTTACGAACATTGACGGTAAATTTACGCTGACGACGGATGGCGAAATTTTGACGAATAATACCGCAGATGGCCCCACTGCGGTCGCGGGGCAGCCCGCAGCGCGCCAGCTCTTTTGGGAGTTTAATGATCCCAAAGACCCCGCGCCAAAAACGCTTATCAAGCTCCGGTAGGCGTTGCTGTTGTTACGGCCATCAACTGGCTCGGAAAGGGCGCGACAAGGCGCTGCGCATCCTTCCAGTCAGCGTTGAGCCACGTGTCGTAATCTTCGGCGTGTAGAATGAGCGGCATCGCCTTTGGGTGCACGGCTTCAACAAGAGCGTTGGGTTCTGTGGTCAAAAAGGCAAAGACCGGCATGTCGGTGGTGTCTCTCCATATCCCCGCAAAGGCGAAAATTGGTTGGGACGGCACCGAAAACCAATGCTGCACTTTCGCGCCTTTCGTGCCCGACCATTCTTGAAATTGGGTCACAGGCACAAGGCAGCGGAGTTCAACATGTCGGAGATTACCAATCCAAAATGGGCTTTCCAGATTGCGCACATTGGTTACGGGCCGGTTTCCCTGCGATGGAGGGGGAAAGCCCCAGTGCATCGGGCGAATCACCCGGCGCCCTTTTCCCGTGATGACAGGCCCAAATCGCGCTGGTGCAATATAGCCACCCGTCCAAGGATCAGCGCCCGCTTCAGCATCAAAA
>JBEGTP010000252.1:0-6005 GCA_041179365.1 Pseudomonadota bacterium | reverse complement strand
AATTCTTTCGACGATGATCCTCCTGCCACTGGTCGCGGCGATGGTTGCGCTTTTCTTGAGTGCAAATGGCGCGCGCTGGCTCGCGCTTGTCACGACGAGCTTGCTGCTTGCGCTGGGGATTATCCTTTGGGCTGCCTATGATGTTGGCGGTGACCAGTGGCAGTTTGTGCAAAAAGTACCATTGTTCGGGCAATTCGGCTGGAATTTGGGAATTGATGGCATCGCGCTGATGCTGATCGTCCTCTCGGTCTTCCTCATGCCAATCTGCATTCTCGCCAGCTGGGAAGCGATTGAAAAGCGTGTGCCCGAATATATGGCGGCTTTCCTGCTTCTTGAAGCGCTGATGATTGGCGTTTTCTCGGCGCAGGACATGCTGCTTTTCTACATTTTCTTTGAAGCAGGCTTGATCCCGATGTACCTTATTATCGGGATTTGGGGCGGCGCTGAGCGGATCTATGCCAGCTATAAATTCTTCCTCTACACCCTGCTCGGATCGGTGCTCATGCTCATCGCGATGTTGTGGATGGTGAATGAAGCCAAGACATCGGACATCCCAACACTGATGGAATACCGTTTTGCCGCTGAAGCACAGACATGGCTCTGGCTGGCATTCTTTGCATCTTTTGCGGTCAAAATGCCAATGTGGCCGGTTCATACCTGGCTTCCCGATGCGCATGTTCAAGCGCCAACGGCGGGGTCTGTCATTCTGGCAGGCGTGCTCTTGAAAATGGGCGGTTACGGGTTTCTCCGTTTCTCACTCCCGATGTTTCCCGATGCATCGGCGCAGCTTGTGTGGATCGTGTTTGGCCTTTCCATGGTTGCTGTCGTTTACACCTCTCTTGTGGCGCTTGTGCAGAGCGACATGAAAAAACTAATCGCCTATTCGTCGGTGGCACATATGGCCTTTGTGACGATCGGGCTGTTTACTTTTAATCGGCAGGGCATTGAGGGCGCGCTCATGGTCATGTTGGCACACGGCCTTGTCTCGGGCGCGCTCTTCCTCTGCGTCGGGGTGATCTATGATCGCCTCCACACGCGGGAAATTATACGCTACGGCGGGCTCGCTAATAACATGCCCTATTACGCGCTGTTCTTTATGCTTTTTACCATGGCAAGTGTTGGTTTGCCCGGCACGGCGAATTTTGTGGGCGAGTTTCTGGCCTTGGTTGGTGCCTATAATGCCAATAGCTGGCTTGCGACCGTTGCGACCGTTGGGATCATCCTCGGTGCTGCCTATATGCTTTACCTCTATGCGCGCGTCGTGTTTGGCGAGAGTAAAAATCCCGATGCTGCCGCGATGCCTGATCTCAATGCGCGCGAATGGTTGATGCTTGCGCCAATCGCTGCGGCGACGCTTTGGATGGGGGTTTATCCTGAATCCTTCCTCGCGCCGATGCGCAAGGATGTCGGCACTCTCCTCGCACGCGTGGCCCAAGCAACGCCGCCGGGGGACGCAAAGCTGAAGGTCGGCAAGCCGAAAGCAGTAGCCCATCCCGAAGCCCATGGGGAGGGGCATCACTAATGTCGATTACGTCTTCCCTGATGCTAACACTGCCCGAACTCATTCTCTCTGTCGGCGCGATTGCCCTGATGCTCGTCGCGGCTTGGGGGGGTGACGCTGCGGCGCGGGCGATTAACTGGTTGGCGATTGCGCTGCTCTTGGGTGCCGCCGTCGCGACAAGCCAAACAAGTGGCGTCGCGTTTGACGGGCTGTACCGGGCGGACGCTTTTTCCACCTATGCGAAAATCCTTGTCTTCATTTCTGCGGCCGTTGCATTGCTCCTGTCGCCGCGCTGGTTTGAGCAGGAAGAGCGGCTCCGGGCGGAATATCCTGTGCTTATTCTCTTTGCCGCCGCTGGCATGGGCATGATGGTCTCCGCGACCAATTTGCTAACGCTTTACGTCGGGATAGAGCTCAACAGCCTTGCCTCCTATGTGCTCGCAAGCTTTGTGCGCAAGGATGAGCGAACTGCCGAGGCGGGATTGAAATATTTTGTGCTCGGCGCGCTCGCCTCGGGCATTCTGCTCTACGGTATGTCGCTGCTTTACGGCTTCTCGGGCTCAACTGATTATGCAGGGATAGCCGCCGCGCTCAAAGATGGTGTCAACCTCGGCGAGCTTTTTGGCATTGTGTTTCTCCTTTCGGGCATCGCCTTTAAAATTTCAGCCGTGCCTTTTCATATGTGGACGCCCGATGTTTATGAAGGTGCGCCGACCCCGGTGACGACCTTCTTTGCAAGCGCCCCAAAGGTGGCAGCCATTGCGATGTTGGTCCGGGTGAGCATTACGGCGCTCGGCGGCGCAACAGGGCAGTGGCAGCAGATTTTGATCGTGATGGCGCTCGCATCGATTGTGCTCGGCGCGGTCGGAGCGATTGGGCAGACCAATATCAAGCGTCTCCTTGCCTATTCGTCGATCAATAATGTGGGCTTCGCGCTTGTCGGCCTCGCTGCCGGAACGGAGCAGGGGGTGGCTGCAATCCTTTCCTACATGGCAATCTATGTGATCATGACGCTCGGTATCTTTGCTTGTGTATTGCAAATGCGCGATCAAGAAGGGCGCCATGTTGAAGACATCGCCAGCCTGTCGGGCCTTTCGCAGAATAACAAAGCGCTCGCTGCGGCCATGGCGATTTTGATGTTCAGCCTCGCGGGCATACCGCCGCTCTTTGGTTTTTGGGGGAAACTTCTGGTGTTTCAGGCTGCTGTTGCCGCAGGGCTTTTGCCGCTTGCCGCAATTGGGATCGCAGCCTCCGTTATCGGGGCTTATTACTATCTCCGCGTTATCAAGGTGATGTATTTTGATCCACCAGCGGCTGAATACCGGCCCGTACAAAGCTATGCTGAGGCAGGGGTCATACTCGTTTCCGCGCTTTTGCTGGTGGTCGGGTATCTGCTCAATGGCCCGCTTGCTGTTGCATCAGGCACCGCGGCTAAGGCCCTGTTCTGACGATCACAATCCGCACACTGGCTGAAACCGGCTCGACCAACGCCGATATGCTTGCGCTTATCGCAACGGGCGTTGAGGAAGGATTGTGGCTCCGCGCGGAGCGTCAGACGGAGGGAAGGGGCCGCCTTGGGCGAGGATGGGAGTCTCCATCAGGTAATCTCTTCGCGAGCACCCTCGTCCATTTACGGCCAACCGATCCCCCTGCACCGATGCTGGCGTTTGTTGCCGCAGTCGCACTTGTTGAAGTGCTCAAAGGGGAGGCCCCGCTCGAACCCTTTCTGTTGAAATGGCCCAATGACGTGCTGTGTGACGGCGCAAAGCTGGCGGGTATCCTCCTTGAGCGCACGGGTGATACAGTCGTCATCGGCATTGGCGTTAATCTGGCCCACCATCCTGAAGGGCTTGATCGGTCCGTTACGAGCCTTGCCGCGCGGATTGGCCAAGCCCCCGATGCTGAGGCTTTTGCGCACAGTCTTGCGGCGCATTTTGCCTCTTGGTTGGTCCAATGGCGCGAGAGCGGGCAGGCCGCTATCATCGGCGCGTGGCATCGCTATGCGCATCTGCCAGGGACGCCTTTGAGCGTGAACTTGCCCGATGGATCGCGCCTCGCGGGTTGCTATGATGGGCTCGATCAAGACGGTGCACTGAAGCTTCGCTTGGCGGATGGCGCGGTGCGTGCCATTCACGCGGGCGATGTTTTTCTGGTTTGAGGGGATGAGCGATGCTGCTCGCGATTGAAGCTGGCAATACCAATATCAAATTCGCGCTTGTTGACGGGCTTGAGATTAAAACGCGGTGGCGCATTGCGACGGATGCGCGGCGCACGGCGGATGAATATGCGCCGTGGCTGTTTCAGCTTCTCGCCATCGAAGGGTTTGGGGCAAAGGATGTCACCCGCGTTGCCATCTCAACCGTCGTCCCGCGGGCTCTTCACAATCTTCAAACACTCGCCCGCAAATATTTCAAGCTAGAGGCAGATATTGCGGGGCGCGGCGCGCTTGGCTGGGGCATTCAAATCAAAGTCGATGCCCCGCAGTCTTTGGGCGCAGATCGCGCGCTCAACGCTATCGCGGCGCAACAACTCTTCGCGTGCGACAAAATCGTGATTAGCTTTGGTACAGCGACAACAGTCGATCATATTGGCGCTGACGGGAGCTACAGAGGCGGGATCATCGCGCCCGGCGTCAATCTTTCACTCGAAGCCTTGGTCTCCGCTGCTGCCATGCTTCCGCGCATCGCGATTGAAGCCCCAGAGACAGATAGCGTCATTGGACGGACAACCGAAAGCCAAATGCTGATTGGTATTTATTGGGGCTATGTTTCCATGATCGAAGGCCTTATCGGGCGGATGAAGACTGAGATTGGACATTCGGCAACGACCCCGGTCAAGGTTATCGCGACGGGCGGCTTGGCGGCCTTGTTCGACAAACACGCGCATCTTTTTGATGCAATTGAACCTGATTTGACACTGCGCGGTCTCGCCAGTCTCAGTCACAACCAAAATGGATACGCTGGGTGACAATTCCGGGTAAGGAACTTCTTTTTCTCGCATTGGGCGGGTCAGACGAAATTGGGATGAACGTCAATCTCTATGGTTGCGAAGGCAAGTGGATCATGGTTGATCTTGGCCTGACGTTTAGCGGTTCTGAATATCCAGGCGTCGATCTTGTCCTTCCCGACCTCGATTTTATCGAAGAGCGTAAGAAGGATCTGCTTGGCGTTGTGCTCACGCATGGCCATGAGGATCATATTGGCGCTGTGCCCTATCTTGCGGCTGAGCTCGGTGTGCCATTTTTCGCCACGCCCTTCACCGCTACATTGGTGCGGCGCAAGCTTGAAGAAGAGGGTATCGTCGATAGCGTGGATTTGCGGGTCATTCCGATGGAGGGCAGCTTTGATCTCGGCGTTTTCAAATGCCGCTATGTCCCTTTGGCGCACTCAATCCCTGAAATGAGCGCGGTAGAGATTGAAACGCCTTACGGCCGCATCTTTCATACCGGCGACTGGAAGCTGGATGATGAACCTGTGATCGGAACACCTGCGACAGCGGACCAACTCCGGGCGATTGGCGACAAGGGCGTGTTGGCGCTGGTTTGCGATTCAACCAATGCGTTTAATGCTGCAGAGAGCGGCAGCGAAGGCAGCGTTCATGCTGATCTGCTGAAATCGGTCAAGGCGGCAAAGGGCCGCGTCGTTGTCACGAGCTTTGCGTCCAATGCGGCGCGGCTTCAAACGCTTGCCAATGTTGCCCGCGATGCTGGCCGCAAGCTCTGCCTCGCAGGGCGATCGCTTGACCGGATATTGGGCGCGGCGCAGGCCAATGGTTATCTCAAAAACCTGCCTGAGATGGTCGATATGAATGCGATTGATGCGCATGCTAAGCACGAGGTTTTGATCATCGCGACAGGCGGGCAGGGTGAGGCGCGCGCGGCGCTTGCGCGCATTGCCGAAGGCAGCCACCCGATCAAGCTCAACGAAGATGATACCGTCATTTTTTCTTCGAAACAGATACCGGGCAATGAAGTGGCGATTGGCAAGGTGATGAACGCGCTGGCGCGGCGCAACATTCGGACCGTCACAGAAAAACAGGTGCACATCCATGTGTCGGGACACCCCGGGCAGCCGGAGTTGGCGGCCATGTATAAAAACATCCGGCCAGAGATGCTCATACCCGTGCACGGCGAGCGCCGCCACATGGCGGAACAAGCGCGTTTTGCCATTGCAGAGGGCGTGCCGCGCACGATTGTGCAATCAAATGGCGATGTTGTTCGCCTCGCGCCGAACGGCCCTAAAATCATCGGAAGCGAGCGCACGGGGCGTCTCGTTGTCGATGGTCAGGAGATCATCCCGGCCAACGGCGCCACGATGAATGAGCGCCGGAAAATTGCGGTCAATGGCCTCATCTCGGTTGCCGTTGCGCGCGACAAGAGGTCTGGAAAGGCGCTCGATGTAGAGCTCCGTCTTCAGGGTATTCCGCTGGAAGGACACGACCGGACAGATTTCATTGAAGATGCTGTGATTTCAGCGCGCGACGCCGCGAACGGCAAGGGCGATGT
>JBEGTP010000251.1:0-6082 GCA_041179365.1 Pseudomonadota bacterium | reverse complement strand
TCATCAATCTCATCCCAGTGCAGACCGCTGGGGCTGATAAAAAAATCACTGCGCTGTTCTGGTGTGGCGTGAAGCAAGCGCGGAAACCACACGATGGGGATGCCGAGAGTGCGCCCATCCTCAAGATCAACCCACATTACTGCCTCGTCAAACCGAACGGCTGTTGCACTAGGCGGAAAAATGGTCATTCCAAGCCCTTTCAATTTCGTCGCGGTGTGTTTCTACAATATCTTGCAGATGCTTAATCGTTCGCGCGTCATACCCACGATTCTGCGCCAGTCTCACCTGTGGATATAGCCAAAATTTCGCGTCCAATCCAGCTTGTGCAACATGAATATGCATCGGCTCGCGGGGGTTGCCTTCGTCCGAGAAAAAGTGGAACCGCTTTCCGTCAAGGCGAAAGACTACCGGCATCAGCCCCCCAGCAACCTCGCACTCACAACCTTGCCGCCCTGCGTTAGTCGGATCGCGTCGCCGATTTCCTCATCCAGAACAGGCTTGCCGGTCTCCTTGTCCCAGAAGGCGCTGAGGAAGTTGAACAGGTTCCGCGCGAACAGCGCCGAGGCGTCTGCGGGTAGATGTGCGGCAGTGTTGGAATAGCCGATGATTTTGACGCCGTGTTTTTCAACCACTTTGTCCGGCGACGACCCCTCAACATTACCGCCCTGCGCCACAGCCAAGTCAAAGATCACCGACCCCGGCTTCATGCTCGCGATCTGCGCGTCGCTGACCAGCCTTGGTGCGGCGCGTCCTGGGATCAGCGCCGTCGTGATCACGATATCCTGCTTGGCGATATGCGCGTAGACGAGTTCGGCCTGCGCGGCTTTATATGCGTCCGACATCTCGGTGGCGTAGCCGCCAGCGCCTTCGCCTTCGATGCCCGCGACGTCTTCAACGAAGATAGCCTTGGCGCCCAAACTCTCAATCTGTTCCTTCGTCGCGCTGCGCACATCGGTCGCCGACACTTGTGCGCCCAATCGCCGCGCGGTGGCGATGGCTTGCAAGCCCGCCACGCCGACGCCCATGATGAACACCCGCGCCGCACTCACCGTGCCCGCCGCCGTCATCATCATCGGGAACGCGCGGCCAAAGGCCCCCGCGCTATCGATCACGGCTTTATAGCCCGAGAGATTTGATTGGGATGAGAGGATATCCATGCTCTGCGCCCGCGTGATGCGCGGCATGAATTCCATGGCCATCGCTTCGATGCCCAAGAGCGCATATTCGTCAACGCGGGCACGCCCCATGCCGGGGCCTTGGCCAAAGGGATCAAGCCCCGCAACGAACCAAGCCCCCTTTTTGACACCGCGCAGGCTTCTAGGGTCTGGCCCTTGAACGCCGAGAATGATGTCGGCATCTTGAAGCGTCTCGGCCGCCGTCCCCAAAACTGCGCCTGCGCTGGCAAAATCGGCGTCAGGAATAGAGGCTGAGAGGCCCGCGCCCGCTTCAACAGCAACGCTCGCGCCAAGCGCTATGAATTTTTTGACGGTCTCTGCTGATGCAGCAACGCGCCGCTCACCGGCGGCCGCTTCCTTTAAAACAGCAATTTTCAACGCCTCTAGCCCGCAATCATCATGATCACAAAGATCACAACCAAGGCCGTCGCGACCGAGCCCCATTTCATGAGCGACATGACACCCAAATAGGTTTCTGAATGCGCTTTCATATCTTGATCGCCAGCCATTATATTCCCCTAATATGCTCAAAATAAGAGTTGCCGCTCCGCTCTAGCCAGACACGGCGGCGGGCTCAAGCCCAACGCATGATTTCCCTGCAAAATAGGCGAGCGCCGCTGTTTAAGCCGATCTTTACGTCTCGCCGCTATAACCGTGCCTAATCGGGACAATATCGGAACGAAGATGACGCCAACGGGCTCAAGAATGGTGATGCTGGTCGACGACGAGCCCGCGCAGCAGCGGCTCGTTTCTGCGCTGGCGGCGCGCGGTGGATGGCGCACCCTTGTGGCCGCCGACGATGAAACGGCGATTGCGATGCTAGGCACACGCGATGGCATGATGCTCGATGCGATTCTCATCGATCACGCAACGCCTGCAACATCTTCGAGCGAACTCGTGCGCGCGCTTAAGGAGCGGCGTCCTGGATTACCAATCTTGATGCTCACGGCGTCAAACGATGTGTCGAGCGCGGTTGAGGCCATGCGTGCTGGCGTTGCCGATTTTCTCGTCAAGCCGATTGCCCCCGACCGGCTGCTCGCTGCACTTGACGCGACGACCAATGATGCGACGCTGGCCGGAGAATTGCGTCCGCTGACCGAAAAAATCCCTGCCACGCTCGGCTTTGATGAAATTGTGGGCTCAGCCCCCCAATTCCGCTCGGCGCTGGCCATTGCCGCAAAGGGTGCGCGCGCGCGGGTCCCCATGTTGATCGAGGGAGAAATTGGTGTCGGCAAGGAAGTTGTGGCCGACGCGGCGCACTCGGCAAGTCCGCGTGCCAAGAAGCCGTTTGTCACTGTAAATTGCGGTGCAATTGCTGCAAACCTGATCGAGTCAGAGCTCTTTGGCCACGAAAAAGGGGCGTTCACCGGTGCCTTTACCCGCCAGATTGGGAAGTTGGTTGATGCCGATACGGGGACAATTTTTATCGATGAAGTGTGCGCGATGCCGCCCGAGGCGCAGCTCCGCCTTTTGACGTTCATCGAAACCTCGGAAATCCATGCGCTTGGCGGCAAGCATGCACGCGAAGCCGATGTCCGCATCATCGCCGCTTCAAACATCTCGCTAGCGCAGGAAGTCGTTGAGGGGCGGTTTCGGGAAGACCTATTCGCCAGACTCAATGTCGTTCATGTCATGATTCCGCCACTGCGCGACCGAAAGGTTGATGTGCCTGCGCTCGCGCGCCATCTGCTCGCGCGGATCGCAAAGCAACCTGGCCTGAGGGGGCTTGGCATTACCGATACGGCGATGGAGCAGTTGGTCAATTACGGCTGGCCGGGCAACGTTCGCCAGCTTCAGGATGTGTTGTTCCGGGCTGCCGTCTTGTGCGAAGGTGACGCGCTGACCGTGGCAGACTTTCCCCATATCGTGAGCCAGTCACACCCGCGCCAGTCTCGCGCCTCTTCCGCCTCTGCCGACGGGGCGGGCGTCACGCTTTTTGAGCCCGACGGCCATTTGCGCGCGCTCGACGCCATTGAGGCCGATATTATTCGCCTCGCCATTGGGCACTACCGTGGTCGGATGACTGAAGTCGCCCGGCGCTTGGGAATTGGCCGTTCGACGCTGTACCGAAAGCTTGCTGAACTCGGCATCTCAGACGTTGCCTAGTGTTTTTCCGCGTTAGATTTCGGTCTTGGCGGCGCTGCGCCACAGCAAAGCAAAAAGTAATACGCTCGCCACACAGGCCTGAATAATCGCGTGATAGCCTGCGCCGCTTAGCCCCCAATAGAGTGTGAGCAAAGGCAAGAGCGGAAGCAGCCCGACCCCGGCAATGAAGTTTACGAGCACAGAGAGGCCCGGCCGGCCAAGCGCAATTAGCGCCGCGCTTGTCGGCGGCCCGGTTAGCGCGATGACCCGCGCGACAGCCAGCAAGACCATGACCGTTGCCGCGGCGTGATAGGCAGGCCCAGCGACGAGGATGATAATCTGGTTCGAGAACACCGCGATGATCAGCAGCAGCGGTACCGCAGGAAGCAGGGCAATGCCGATGCATTTGACCAAGGCGCGGCGCACCGCGAGGCCGCCGCCGCTTGAAGCCAAGCGGGCAAGTTCAGCATAAGCCGCTTGACCGAGGATTTGCGCAGGTTGGGCAATCGCAATCGTCGTGCGATGCGCCACAGAATAAAGGCCCGCTGCAATGGGCCCCAAAATCCAGCCCATGATGAGCGGCGTCATGCGGCTGACAAGGTCTCCGAGCATGATGTCTGCGTTCGCCGTTGCCATAAAGCGCAACAGCCCCTCATTTTCATGGCGTATGTCTGCAACGGCCCCAAGGATGGCATGATCGCCGAAATGGCGTCGCGCAAAGATGATGCCAATGATCCAAAGCGAAACGCATTCGGTCAATGCTGCCGCAAGCCAGGCGATCAAAAAGCCTTGCAGACCCCAGCCAAAGGCCCAGACGAGGAGCGTTCCGATCAAGCGCATCAAAGGGGTGACAAGCGTGTGGAGGCCCAGAATGTCGAAGCGGCTGATGAGTTGGAGAAAGCCGCCAGGCGTTGCGCGCACGGTGGCGAGGACGGCAAAGCTATAGGGTAGGGCAAGGCTTTGTGCCTCGGCAGACCAGCCAAGCCGGGGGCCGATGATCGGCGCGATGAGGGCCGCGACGATGATGGCCGCAACGCCGCCTAAAAGCTCGATTGCCGCTGCAAAGCGGAGAAGGCGGATCATCTTGCTATGGTCATTGTCGGCAGTCGCCTTCGCGCCGAAGCGGACGATGGCGTGCCACCCAGGGAAGGCAACGACCCCGCCGACGAGCATCGCGAAATAATTGACGAGCACCAGGACACCGTATTGCTTTGGCCCCAGCAGCCGCGCGGCGATCAGCAAATAGAGCAAACTGATAAGTCCTGCCGCCGCCTTGCCGCCGAGCAACCAGCCAAGGTTGCCATAAATACGGCGAACAATGCCGGGCGGATGCGCGCTGGGATCAGACAAGGAAGGCGTCACTTTCTATTTTGTCTTGGTCGACCGGTCTCGACCCTTGAGCACATCCATGAGGACGCGCGAGGCGCGCAAGGACGATGGTTCATCGGTGAGATCAAAGGTAAAGTCAAAGAGCGCCTTTTGCACGGGGCGATAGACCGCGTCTTGCTGGTCTTGCGCGCGCTTCAACGCGCGGCCCAAATCTGCGACCGTTTCAATCACAGGCCCCGCTTGCCAATGCGCAAAGTTTGGATCGCCTTGGTAGGGGTGCCCGTGCGGATTGAGAAAGACACAAGGTCGCGGGCGTTTGAGAAATTCATAGATCTGGCTACTGGCATCGCCCAAATAAATGTCGGCCGCATTGGTGTAGGTCATATCGGTTGAGGCGAGGCTGCCAAGGTCGATGTGGATATTGCGCGCTGCCCTATATTTCGGATCGATCCGGCCTGGGAAGTCGGCGCGGAATTTGTCAATCGTGAGCACCATCTTTCGCTGAAACAGCATGATGTGCGGCGCGAAGATCAAATTATAATCGGGGCTATCGAGAAAAAAATCCAGCACGGCGCGGCCTTGCCGGTACCAAGACGAGAGATGCGGCGAGAGATGCGGATTGTAGAGGACGGTCGGTCGAGAATTGGCAAACAGCGGCGTAGGAGGCACGTTGGCTTCCGTCGCATCAAATTTTGGATAGCCCGTGATGCTGATCCGTTCGGGCGCGACGCCCGCTTCGGCTTGAAATCGCGCGCTCAGCTTTGGACCTGCGGCCAAAATATGATCAAACAGCGCCACCGCTTTGCCAAAAGCAATCGCGCGGTCTCCCGCCCCGTGATCTGCGAGGATCATGAGCGGCTTTTTGAGGCCGTAGCGTGTTTTGAGAATGAGCGAGGTCCGCTCTGTGACGACCAGACCATCAAGCGCACGGAAGAAAGCAAGATTGTCACGGTACACGAGAAGTTTTGCCGCTGGCAGGATCCGTCCAAGAAGGGTTGAAAACAGCTTTGAAAGCGGCGACTTGAGCCGGAGATCGATCAAAGTCAGTCCTCGCGGTCTATCAGGGCCAAGTTGACGGCGCACTTCGGTCGCTAAATTTGCCTGTGTTGTGGCGATGACGATCTCGACTTCGCTTCCCGTTTTGGCGGCCAATTCGGCAAGGGCGCGTGCGATGGGGAGGCTATGCGCGATCTGATGGATCTGATCATGGTTAAACAAGAAACCAACACGCATGCGGGCCCAATCACTTTTGTCGATGAGGCCCAATTGCCCCGAAGTCGTGCGCCTGTATAGGAAAGCCTCGCGTGATGACAACTAGGATGGGAGTTTCGATTGAGCAGCGCAGACGGCACAGCGCACCAATCAGGTCTATCGATCTTCGATCTTGATCGAACGCTAACGCGCCGCGCCACATACTCGCTATTTCTGCTTTTCGCGGCCCGCCGCCTCGCGCCGTGGCGACTGGGACTTTTGCCGGTCGTCTTGGTCGCGAT
>JBEGTP010000250.1:0-5581 GCA_041179365.1 Pseudomonadota bacterium | reverse complement strand
TATGGCGCTGGCTTTTCCGAAATGGGCGATGAAGGCCGCGCGCTGCAAGACCGGGTATTGGGGATGGCGCGAGATGCCGGATTGCGGCTTCTTGGCCCCAATTGCATGGGATTGTTCAATGCCCATGCGCGCTTCTACGCAACCTTTGCCTCGGCATTGGAGGAAGGTGTAGGCACGCCCGGAAATATCGCTGTTGCAAGCCAAAGCGGCGGTTACGGCGGCTATCTGCTCAAGCATTTGATGATGAGAGGTCTTGGTCTCAGTCAATGGATTACGACTGGCAACGAGGCGGATATTGATGTTGGCGAGGCGCTTTTCTGGATGGCGGAGCGCCCTGAAAATGAAATTCTTCTCGGCTATATCGAGGGGGTTAAGTCTGCGGACAATCTTATCACAGCACTTGAGAAGGCGAAGGCGCTTGGTAAGCCTGTGATTATGATGAAAGTCGGGCGGACAATTGAAGGTAGCAAGGCCGCCGCGTCGCACACGGCGTCGCTGACCGGTGAGGATGCGGTGTATGATGCGCTGTTTGAGAAGTACGGCGTCTATCGACCTAGAACAACCGATGAAATGCTGGACCTTGTGTCCGCGCTTAGCCTCAAACGACCAATCAGGGGTGATCGGATCGGGGTGATTAGCATTTCTGGCGGTGTAGGCGTACAGATTGCTGACTTTATCAGCGACGCAGGCATGCAGATGGGTGAATTGTCTGATGAGGCGCAGACGGCGCTCCGTGCGCTTGTCCCGGCCTGCAGCCCGCACAATCCTATCGATATGACAGGGCTGATGACGACCAATCACGACATCATGGAAAAGACGCTCGATATTGTGCTGGGTACTGGCGCATTCGATGCGACACTTATTTTTCTCGGGATTACCGGCGTAGCGCCATCGATGGTCGAACCGCTCAAGCAGGCAATTTGCAAGGCCTATGCGCGCCATCCTGATCAGTTATTGAGTGTGGCAATTACGGCACCCGTTGAAATCGTGCGGGAATATGAGGCGATGGGGATTTTGACGACGGAAGATCCGTCGCGGGCTGTTGTGGCACTGGGCGGTCTGAACTGGTTTCGCAAACAACTAAATCGGCAGAATCATCAATTTGCAATTAGAGTCGAAAGTGATCAATCAGAGATCGAACTCCCCGTTTCTCGCGGCATCAACGAAACTGAAGCGAAAGCACTTCTATTAGAAATCGGCATCCCCTCGCCGCGTGAAGTCGTTGTCGTCAACTCCCAAGACGCAGCCGCACAAGCTGAAATCATAGGCTTTCCGGTCGCTGTAAAGCTCATTTCCGCGGATATCCTTCATAAGACCGAAGTCGGTGGCGTCGCGCTTAATCTGACGAGCGCCGTTGCCGTTCACCAAGCCGTTAGAGATATGCAGGCAAGCATCGCCTCTCTCTGCCCTGACGCGAAGATTGACGGTTTTCTAGTCTCTGAAATGGTGACCGAGGGCATTGAAACCATTTTAGGTGTCCACCGCGATCCGGCCTTTGGCCCTGTCGTCACCTTTGGCCTTGGCGGCGTTCTCGTCGAACTGCTTAAAGACACAGTTTGCGCACTTGCCCCAGTGAGTCTCGACGAAGCCCGCGTCATGATTGCCAAAATTAAGACAGCGCCGCTCCTCTCCGGCTATCGTGGCGGTCCAGCTCACGATGTTGAAACGCTTGCCCACGCCATCGTCAATGTTTCGCTCTTTGCAGCGCACCATAACGACCGCCTCCGCTCCTTAGAAATCAATCCTTTGCGCATTTTGCCCGGCAGCGGCGGCGTGATCGCACTCGACGCTGTCATTGAATTGGACCCAGCATGACCCACTTCCCCACCCTCTTTTCGCCGTTTAAGATTCGGAATGTGGAGCTACCCAACCGCGTGGTGATGGCACCAATGTCAACCGAACTGGGCGGCACCAGCGGCGAAGTGACCGATGCAATGATCGCCTTTTACACCGAGCGCGCAAAAGGCGGTTTTGGCTTGATCATCGTTGAATACACCTGTGTCGATGTCAGTACAGGCCGCGCCCATGAGTATCAGCTCACGCTTGAAGATCGCACCAATTTAGATGGGCATAAACGGCTGACCCAGTCTGTACACGCGGCAGGCGCAAAGATTTTCATGCAAATGCAGCATAGCGGGCAATATGCCGTCGCCAAATTGCTGCCCGACGGAATGCCCGTTGGTCCGTGCGATGTTTTTCACCCGCGCAAAACTGAATGGCAACTCTGCCGTGCGGCAACCGACACTGAAATCCGAAAATGGATAGTCTCGTTCGCCAATACAGCGGCCCTCGCGATCGAGGCTGGCTATGACGGCGTAGAGATGCACGCGGCGCACGGCTATCTCTTGCTCCAATTCCTGTCGCCGCGCGCCAATCAACGCACGGATGAATGGGGCGGTCCAGAGAAAAATCGCCTCGCTTTCCCGCTCGCGGTCATTCGCGCGATCCGCGCAGCCATCGGCGACGCGCCGTTTATCTTCCGAATTTCGGTGGATGAATTCCGCGCCGGAGGCTTGACCATCGAAGATATGGAGCGGATCGCTCCACTGATGGTTGAGGCCGGTGTCGATGCCCTACATTGCTCGGCAGGCTGGGGCACGGGCCGAGGGATGGAGAAAATTCTTGAGCCGATGAATGAAGTCGAAGGCTGGCGCATTCCTTATGCAGAGCGGATTAAGGCGGCGACAGGCGTTCCTGTGATCGCTGTCGGACAAATTCGCTGGCCACAAATGGCAGAGGCTGCACTCTCAAGTGGCCAAACTGATTTAATTGCGCTTGGGCGCCCCTCGCTTGCTGATCCTGAGTGGCCAAATAAGGCCCGTGAAGGTCGTGTCACTGACATCCGGCCTTGCACATCTTGCAACTTCTGCCTCGGTGTCCACGGTGATCGACATTTTGTAAGTTGCGCTGAAAACCCGCGTGCAGGGACGGAGCTAGATCCTGGAATTACGCCCGAAGTAGGGAGAGGCCGCAGCGCTGCTGTCATAGGCGGAGGCCCCGGCGGCATGGCCGCGGCGCTGATGCTCGATCAAGCTGGGTTCGAAACACATCTCTATGATGCCGCGCAACGCCTTGGTGGTGGCCTCGTCGTCTCCGCTACGCCACCTGGTAAAGACAAGCTGTTTTGGTACCGCGACTATCTTGAGAGGCAGATCAATCTTTCTGGCGTAATTCAGCATCTTGGCCTCGTCGCGAGCATCGATCAAATCAAGGCACATTCACCTGTTGTTGTAATGGTTGCAGCAGGCACTACGCGACGAGACATGGATATTCCGGGTCTCGAAGGCCCCAACGTCTATGATGCTTTCGCGTTGCTCAACGGCGATACGACGTTGGACCTCGTGTCCGGCAGGTCTGCTATCATTTACGGCGGCGGCGAAACTGGATGTGAAACCGCGGAATATCTTGCCCATCACGGAGTCAAGGCCACACTCATCTCCCGTTCGGGCATTCATCAGCTCGCGCGCGCCGCCGAGCCTATCTATCGCGGTGCATTGTCAGCAAGACTTGCCGAAAATCCGTTGATTGAGATTCTTGCTGACACTTACGTCACGGCAGTAAGCCAGGACGGCGTCCATCTCAGCAATGACACTGTGTTAAATTCAGACTGGTTGTTCATTGCCCAAGGTAGAGACTCTAATCGCGGCATGGCCGATGCGCTTGAAGAGGCTGGAATCCAGTGCACGCTCATCGGTGATGCGCTAAAAGGCGGGCGGATCGGCGATGCAGTCCACAGCGCTTATCAAGCCGTGCTGGCGCTGGCAGACCCCAAAGCCGTGCCGTTGCCCGTCGCCTGTTAGGCGGTGCCCATTATTGGGCCTCTTTCGCTAAAAGCCGTGCGTTGCGGGCCTGCAATGCAACTGCAAGCAAAAGCACAGGTCCACAAGCCAGCAACCCCGCGCCAAGCGGCGGTAAACCGAGTGGCGTCCAGTGTGCTTCCTTAGCCAAATCACTAATCCACCCGACGTAGGTAGGACCGAACCCTGCCCCTACAAGATTATTGATGAACAAAAACAACGCCGCGTTGACAGCGCGGCTCTCTGGCGCAGACCGGTTTTGAACACATGTCACCGCCGGAGCAAGGAACATCGCAAGGAGAGTCACAGCAGGAAATGCGAACGCTAGCGCGGCCTGCCAGCTGGTGACCAACAGCATCGGAACAAGGAATGGCACGGCACTTATCAGCGCAAGGCACGGCGCAAGTGCGAACCATTGAGCCCCCCTTGGCGCCAAACGATCAGACAGCCAACCGCCTCCCCATAGACCCAAACCGAACGCCACCGCATAGATGGGCCCGTAATAAAGGCCGACATCCATCTGGCTCATCCCCCGCGCCTGCATCAGGAATTTAGGAAACCAACCCAAAAGCGCAAAGCTTGTAAAACTGCTAATCCCTGTCGCGATCGCAAGGTTGCGCAAGATGCGATCTCCAAAATAAGCAGGGATCGACGCAAGCAAAGACACGTTTCGCTGAGTCTCGGCTTCAACGGTTGGTTCGCGCACTGTCAGCCAAAGCAGCATCGCAAAAATTACACCTGGCATGCTCACGGCGACAACAGCAGTTTGCCACCCATAATTCACCGCAATCCAGCTCGCGCCAAAACTGCTGACCACCGTCGCGATGGGTGAACCCAAATGGAATAGGCCGATGGCGTTGCCACGTTTTTCAGGAGGAAATGCGCTTGAGATGAGCGAATAAGAAGGTGCCGCCCCACCAGCCTCACCAATGCCAACGCCAGCGCGCGCCAAAGCCAGATGCCAAAACCGCGTTGCCAATGCTCCCGATGCTGAAAACGCTGACCAAATAATCGCAGCCGCAAAAAGCACGCGGATACGCCCCAGTCTGTCGGCTAGCCAGCCCGCCGGAATGCCGAAAAATGTGTAAAAAAGGGCGAATGCGAGGCCAGTGAGCAATCCAAACTGAGTATCGCTCAGACCCAAATCTCGCGTGATGGGGACTGCAAGGATCGACAGAATGTGCCGATCCATATTGTTGCAGACATAAATCACGATTAACAGCGATAGCAGGTAACGCCGATCCGTTGCAGGCTTCATCTTTTTGGAACTCAGCTAATCTTGGGTCTAATGATTTGTGGAAACTTTGCCAAGAAAGCCGCTGCCGCCGCAAACATGCGTGGCTCACTATCGGGCCTGCCGACCAGTTGCAGCCCGATCGGCATCCCATTATGGAACCCGACGGGTATGCTGATCGCGGGCAATTGCAGCCAGTTAAACATAAAGGTTTCCGACGTATAAAACGGCGCGAAGCTTACACCATCCTTCCAGTCCGTATCCCACGCTTCAACGGTGGGTGCAATAAACGGGATCGTTGTGCTCAAGATAAAATCATGTTTTTCGAGCAGCGCGTCAAACTTTGCGCGGTTGCGGCCACGCGCTTCCATTGCTGCGCGCATTACTGGTTCAGGCTGCGGGTTCCCTTCATAATGATACATGGTGCTCGCTACGTGCGGCCAGAAGTCTTCTAGGACGATGTCAGCGCGAGACACCTCCGCACCCAGCGCACGAAATCCGTGAGCCGCATTGTGGGTCTGTGCAATGATCGCGGCGCTTTCGCGCATGA
>JBEGTP010000249.1:0-3964 GCA_041179365.1 Pseudomonadota bacterium | reverse complement strand
TGCCGCTTATGAAGCGCGCAATGTTGCCGAACAAGAGCAGCAGCGGACGATTGGCGCGAGCGGATTTGCGATGCGAGACGAGTTTCTCCTCCCGGTGGGACCGGAAGTCGGGGCCTTCCTCCACAGCCTGATCCTAGCGCACCGGCCCAAGCGCATTCTCGAACTTGGCACGAGCTATGGTTATTCAACACTCTTCTTTGCCGATGCTGCGCGAACGATAGGCGCAACGCTTATCACAATGGAACTTGCCGATTGGAAACAAGCCTACGCCCAAGAGCAGATTGCCAAAGCAGGCCTTTCCGATGTCGTGGACTTTCGATTGGGAGACGCGGTCGCGATGATTGAAGCGGATGCGGGGCCATTTGATTTCATCCTGCTCGATATTTGGAAGGAGCTTTACCTCCCCTGCTTCGATGCCTTTTATCCCAAACTATCAAACGAAGCGATCATCGCAGCAGATAACATGATCTACCCGCCCCAAGCGCGCGAAGATGTTCGCAGATACCGTGCTGCGGTACAGTCAAAACGCGACTTGCAGACAACGCTCCTCCCGATTGGCAGCGGCATTGAACTGTCCGTCAAATGGGTGGCGGAGAGCGAAAAGCTTTAATCGAGGCAAAACATGATCGACATCCGCTTCGCGCGTTTTCCCGAAGATAGCGAAGGATTAGCCGCCATCTGGCGCGACTATGTCGGCGTGCCCAATACGGATCTAGCCTTTCAGGATTTTGATCGGAGATCGCTTGCCTCCCAGGAAAATATGCACAGCCGGAGGGGTGCGTTCGGGTTCCTTCCCGCAGCACCAGTCAGCCACAACCCCATCTCTGGAACCACATTTGTAGGCTTGAATTTGC
Source organism: Pseudomonadota bacterium (assembly GCA_041179365.1). GTDB lineage: Bacteria > Pseudomonadota > Alphaproteobacteria > Sphingomonadales > Sphingomonadaceae > Aquisediminimonas. The sequence goes on along the minus strand of JBEGTP010000249.1, from coordinate 3,110 downwards.
AAACTAGCAACGAGCCAGACATCGCCCAAAATCCCGCGTCTCGATGCGGTCTCTTCCTCGCAGTGATCCCTCAGATCAGGACCGCAACAGGCCTGTATTAGCGGTTCACGTCAACGATGATGCGGCCGCGCACCTTGCCGTCAATCAGGTCGGCCGCCGCGCCGAGTGCTTCACCCAAGCCCACCTCATGCGCGATCACTTCGAGTAACGCAGGATCAAGATCTCGCGCCAATCGCGCCCAAGCTGCCAGACGCGGCCCCTTGGGGCACATCACGCTATCGACACCAAGCAGACGAACGCCGCGCAGGATAAACGGCATGACCGTCGCTGGGAAATCCGCGCCCTGTGCCAAACCGCATGCCGCTATTGCGCCACCATATTTGGTCGCGGCGCAGGCATTGGCAAGCGTAAAGCTACCGACGGAATCGACAACCCCTGCCCAACGTTCGCGTTGCAAAGGCTTCCCTTTTTCAGAGAGTTCAGCCCGGTCGATGATGGAGTGCGCACCCAATTGTGAGAGATACGCATGTTCAGATGCCTTGCCCGTAGACCCAACCACGGTGAAGCCCTCCGTCTTCAGCAAGGCCACGGCTACGCTGCCAACGCCGCCGGTCGCACCCGTCACTAACACTTCGCCCTGATCGGGCGTCACACCCGCGTTGATGAGTGCATCGACACAGAGCGCCGCCGTATAGCCCGCCGTGCCAATGGCCATGGCCTGCTTGGGCGAGAAAGCTGAAGGCAGGGGCACAAGCCATTCACCCTTCAGCCGGGCGACCTGTGCCATACCGCCCCAATGGCCTTCGCCGACGCCCCAACCGTTTAGAATGACCTGATCGCCCGCTTTCCAGGCGGCATTACTGCTTTCACGGACCGTGCCGACAAGATCAATCCCCGGCACCATCGGAAATTTGCGCGCAATGGGCGACTTGCCAGTGATCGCAAGCCCATCCTTATAGTTGAGAGTTGAATAAGACACATCGATCGTCACATCACCTTCTGGTAGATTGGCTTCGTCAATCTGGCTCAGCGTGACAGTTTGCGTTTCGTCGATCTTATCAATTACAATCGCTGAAAACATTGAAATACACTCCCGTTAAGATGATGGCTTTAAACCGACATTTGGGCGAGCCCGGGTAAGCCGGCGCCTCGCGACTCAATTTGCAATAGACATCACCGGTTTAGTCATCAAAATGCCCTTCGTCGACCGCGACAGGCGTCGTTGCGAGAAGCGAAGGGCACACAATGACTAACATGGTCACACTCTACTCATAGCCGAAATTTTGCGCCGTATTGATGCGCTTTCCGTTCTGCGCGTCCATAGTGAGACTATTTATACTGGCCAAAGACAGCCAGCGCTATGGTTCGCTTTCTAAACGTCGCGTTAGTCGCCCCCGCGATGCCTTTCGTCAATGCTGGACCGCGCTGTGGCTACAATAGAAATACACTTGTGATTGATGCACGCAGGGCCAAGTGCCCATCGCTCAAATCGGTCCAATCGACCGCAAACGCCAAAATCAACACTTCACCTCGGCGAAAAACCGGTTAGGAGGGTCAGCAATCGCTAATCCCAATAATAAGAGGTAAAACACTCATGGAGATTAAACCCGGTTCGCGTTGGAAAAGCGCCGTGTGCAGCGCCGAAATGGTGGTGGTGCGGCCACCGAATTCTGATGGTGAATTGCAATGCGGCGGCATCGCTGTCATTCCGCATGCGGTTTCGTCCGCAGCCACGGGCTCTATTCTCGCTGACCACGCGCACGGCGTATTGATCGGTAAACGCTACACTGACTTGGAAAGCGGCATCGAAGTCCTTGGCGCAAAGGCAGGGCAAGGCTCACTTGCGTTTGATGGTCGTCCCTTGGCGCTTAAAGAAGCCAAGCCGTTGCCCGCCTCAGACTAAAAGCGAATGCAAACCACGCTTCTCCTAGATATCGCCGCCGATGCCTGCCCTGAGCGAGCGGCCCTTATTGGCTTGGACTTTGCAGGCCTGCGTGCAAGGGCACAAGCATCTGCCGCCATGATTCAGGAAAGCGGCGCAACGAACGTTGTTTTCATTGGCCTCAATGGCAATGTAGTGCCCCTATTGCTGTTCGCGAGCGGTATGGCTGGCGTTCCGTTCGTGCCGCTCAACTACCGCCTTTCAGACGCAGACTTGCGTAAACTCGTTGTCCGAACCGCTCCGGCCCTCATCATCGTCGACGATGACATGGCACCGCGCATTGCAGAGATCGAAGGTATCACGCTGGTCCTCCGCAGCGCGTTCGAAGCGACGTATTTGGGCGCTGAGGTGCCCGCCGCCGAGCCGCCAGGTGAAAGCAATAATGATATTGCAATTTTGCTCTTTACGAGCGGGACAACAGGTGATCCCAAAGCCGCTGTGTTGCGGCACGCAAATTTGACATCATATGTGATGTCGACGGTTGAGTTTCTTGGGTCGGACGAAGATGAAGCTGCGCTTGTTTGTGTACCGCCCTATCATATAGCTGGCATGTCCGCGATTTTGACCGCAACCTATGGGGGGCGTCGGGTCGTCTATTTACCAGCGTTCACGCCCGAAGATTGGGTCTCTCTCGCAGCCGATGAGCGGATCACACACGCGATGGTTGTTCCCACCATGCTCGACCGGATTCTCGATGTGATGGAAAAGACAGGCGAGACGCTGGCGGATCTTCGCGCGCTTTCTTACGGCGGCGGACGCATGCCAGAGCCAACAATTGCCCGCGCCCTTGCAATGCTGCCGCACGTTGATTTTGTGAATGCTTACGGACTTACCGAGACCAGTTCGACGATCGCGCTCCTCGGCGCGGAAGATCACCGCGTCGCCATTGCGTCGAACGACCCAAAAGTGCGCCGCCGCCTTGGTTCAGTGGGAAAACCGTTGCCATCGCTCGAACTCGAAATTCGGAGCGAAAATGGGACGGTCGTTGCCCCTGGGCAGTCTGGCGAAATCTATGTTCGCGGCGAACAAGTATCGGGAGAATATATCGGCAAAAAGGCGATTTCCGAGGATGGCTGGTTTGCTACCAATGATGGCGGCTGGATCGACGACGATGGCTATCTTTTTGTCGAAGGTCGGCTCGACGATGTCATCGTGCGCGGTGGCGAGA
>JBEGTP010000248.1:0-3305 GCA_041179365.1 Pseudomonadota bacterium | reverse complement strand
ACTGCCACATCGACGGGCGTGAGGCAGGCTGGGCCAACCCGCGCGAGCAGCGTCATCATCACAATGGCCCAAAATAGTCGCAAGCCTGATACCCTTCTCCCTTCGCAATAGGAGGCCGCGTCAGGAGTGGCAAGACAAGACGCTCATCGTACGGCAGGTGGCCGGGCGCTTGGCGCGAATCCAACACAGAGTGCCGCGCCGATAAGCCGTGACTAATGGGCATTATTCGAGTCTTAGATCACCCCGGCGTAAACGCCTCGGCCAGCAACGAGCGGGCCTCGTCCCCGGTCCAATCGAGCGCGCCGGCGACCCGCCACACCTCTTTTCCCTTGGCATCATAGAGGATCGTTGTGGGCAACGGAACGCCGCCAAACGCAAAGCTGAAATCGCCCTTTGCGTCGAGATAGGGCTGGATCAGCGCAAACCCTTGCTTTGACCACCAATGGTCTACGGGGCCGCGGCGGCTATCTTGGCTTATCGCGACGACTTGGAGCTTATCGGCTTCACGCACTGCGAGCTTATCCAAGGTCGGCATTTCTGTAACGCACGGCGCGCACCAAGTCGCCCAGAGGTTGACGAGAACGGGCCGCCCGCCAAAGTTCGCGAGCGTCACCGAGTCTCCATTGGGCGCTAGAAACTGGTTTTTGGGGAAGCCTTTTCCGGCCTGCCGCCGATCCACTTCGCCAAGGTCGACTGGCTTTTTGGGAATGAGGGTCGGATCGTTTTGAACAGCGGCCGTCGCCGCTCCCTTTTCGGCGGCGATATCCGGCTTAGCTTGCGGCGCGGGGGCGGATTGCTTATCGCATGCCGTTAGCAATAGGCTGAGCCCAAGGAGAAGAGCAATTTCAAGTCGCACGTCAGACTCCAATGCAATGTGGGGCGGCAGATTCGCCGAAGGCCCCGCTGCGGTCATGCGCGAGATAAACGCCTCTATCCCATTCGACAAGCGGCTCTGGCAGCAAGACATTGCAGGATCAAAGGCGCATGTCGCGATGCTCGGCCAGCAAGGCATCGTTGAAGCAGCAGACGTGCACGCCATCTCACAGGGGCTCGATCAGGTCGCGCGCGACTATGAAGCCAACGGCGTGCCCGAAGACTTGAGCCTTGAAGATATTCACATGGCGACCGAGGCGAAGCTCGCGGCGCTGATCGGGCCTGTGGCAGGCCGCTTGCACACCGCGCGCTCGCGCAATGATCAGGTTGCGACAGATTTCAAGCTTTGGGTACGCGATGCCCTAGACGCGGTTGAGGCCGGGCTCTCCGCGCTTCAGGCAGCGATTGTCCTGCGCGCCGAAGACCATGCCGCTACCGTCATGCCAGGCTTCACCCATCTCCAGAGCGCGCAGCCTGTGACGCTCGGCCATCATTTGATGGCATGGTATGAAATGGTGCGACGCGACAGAAGCCGCTTCACCGACGCCCGCGCGCGGATGAATGAATGTCCGCTCGGCGCGGCAGCGCTCGCGGGCACGGGCTTTCCGATCGACCGGACAGCAACGGCGACGGCACTCGGCTTTACCAAACCAACTGATAACAGCCTTGATAGCGTGTCAGACCGTGACTTTGCGCTTGATTATCTGATGGCGGCCAGCGGGTGCGCGCTCCATCTTTCGCGGATGGCCGAAGAAATCGTCATTTGGGCTAGCCAGCCATTTGGCTTCATTGATCTGCCCGACGCGTGGTCAACCGGAAGCTCGATCATGCCGCAAAAGCGTAACCCTGATGCCGCAGAACTTGTGCGCGGCCATAGCGGGCGGATCATCGGCTGTTTGACCGCGCTCATGATCACGATGAAGGGCCTTCCGCTCGCATACTCCAAAGACATGCAGGATGATAAGCCGCCGGTCTTTGAAGCGCATGACCTTCTGGCGCTGTCGCTCGCAGCCATGACAGGCATGATCGAAAGCCTCAGTTTTCGAGCTGACCGGATGCGCAGCTTGGCGGAAAATGGATTCTCGACGGCAACCGATCTTGCCGATTGGTTAGTGCGCGAGGCTGGCTTGCCGTTTCGTGAAGCGCACCATGTCACGGGCGAGATCGTCAAGCGCGCCGAGGCGCAGGCGTGTCGCCTTGCTGAGGTATCTTTGGCGGACATGCAGAGCGTTGACACGCGGATTACCGCCGCCATTTTTGATGTCTTGAGCGTTGACGCCTCTGTCTCTAGCCGGATGAGCCACGGCGGCACAGCGCCAGCGCAAGTCCGGGCGCGCATTTCTGACGCAAAAGCGGTATTGGGCTTGGCATGATTCGTCGCCTTGCCTTTCTTTTGGTCTTACCACTGCTCGTGTCGGCCTGTGGGCGACAGGTTTCCCTACGCCCCAAACATGGCAATTCGCTTCCCTTGAAGCCGGAAGGTGCCGTCAAAACGCCGACAGCGGATGACCTGATAAAACCGACCACACAGGCCAAGCCGCAACGCAGCGATGAACAGCTTAAACGTTCAGAGCAACGCCGCGAAGATGAGTTTGATCTTCCGCCATCTTCTTTTTAATTTCCCAAAACCGGGGCCAAAATCATGGATCATTTTTCGCTGAAGAACGGCGTGGTGCACGCTGAAGACGTATCGCTTGTCACCATCGCAGAAGAAGTCGGTACGCCCGTTTATGTCTATTCGCGCGGGACCTTAGAGCGTCATGCGCGTGTCTTTATGGATGCCTTGTCCGGCATAGGGCCAACGCATTTTGCCTTTGCCATCAAGGCCAATCCCAATCTCGCAGTTTTGCGCGTGCTCGCCAATTGCGGCTTTGGTGCCGACGTTGTTTCAGGCGGAGAAATCGCGCGCGCGCTCGCAGCCGGTATGAAGCCGGAAGACATTGTTTTTTCAGGCGTCGGCAAGACGCGCGCTGAACTCAAGAGCGCGCTCGAAAAGGGCGTCGGTCAGTTCAATATCGAGCTTGAAGAAGAAGGCGAAGTCCTCGCCGCGCTGGCAACAGACATGGGCAAGCGTGCCACGGCCACGCTCCGGGTGAACCCCGATGTCAACGCGGGAACCCACGCGAAGATTTCTACCGGCATGAAGGAAAATAAATTTGGCGTCGCCATTGCTGATGCGCCGGGTATTTTTGCCCGGCTTTCTGCACTGCCTGGTCTTAATCTGTGCGGGATTGCGCTTCATATCGGAAGCCAACTCTACGATCTCTCACCCCTTGAAGCCGCCTATGCGCGCGTGGGAGCGCTTGTGGCCAGCTTGCGTGCGGCGGGCCACCTGATCGACCGCGTCGATCTCGGCGGTGGCCTTGGCGTGCCGTATAAGCGCGACTCTGTTCCTCCGACGCCAGCCGACTACGGCCAGATGGTCGCGCGCG
>JBEGTP010000247.1:0-5689 GCA_041179365.1 Pseudomonadota bacterium | reverse complement strand
AAACGATATGCGTCGCCCTATCTAGGGCTAGAGCGACAGACGCCGCATCATCAAAAGCTATTGACCCTGCCGATCCCGTCGACATGACCTCCCAACCCTCATGGGCGAGGCGGTCTGCAAGACGGGAGGCTGTATAGCCAAGACCAAAGATCAGGATGGACGCCATCGGCATGCACTGCCCTTATTTCGCCTTGGCTTCAACCTCTGCAAGATGGTGCAATTTCCAAGCCATCGCCATGCGAATGCGCGTCGCGCCCGAAGGATGATCATAGAGCAGAAACTCTTCGACGGGGCTGGGCTCAATTTTGCGGTATTCAGCCAGTTGCAGCGCAGCGGCGGCAAACCCGTCGGGCTCCCGCGCCGCCTCCAGCCCAAACGCATCGGCTTGGCTCTCTTGTGTGCGGACAATGATATTCGTGATCGGTGTCATCAAGAGCATCGCGACCGAAATCACGATGGTGTAGACCGGAACCGCGGCAAGATCATCAACGCCGCGTAGCCCCCATGCTTGACCCCAACGCCTGACCATTCTGGGCACGCCAATCGACGCGAGCCAGAATGCAATGCCAAACACAATCGAAAAGGCAGGGATCAGCTTAAAGATATGGCCCAAGACATAATGGCCAAGTTCATGGCCCATCACGGACGCTGTTTCCGGCAAGGAGGTTCGGTTGAGTAAATTGTCGTTGAGCGAAATGCGGATGGTTGGCCCCAGCCCTGAAACATTGGCTGACACGCGCTTGGTTTGCTTTGATTGATCAAACACGTAAATATGGGCAGCTGGCACCTGATACGCGCGTGCCATCGCAACGATGCGGTCACGAACGGGGCCGGGGCTTAGCTCGGTATAGCTGTTAAAGAGCGGCGCGATAAAAACTGGCGCGATCAACGCAAAAAAGGCGACAAACAATGCTGAGAATCCCGTGCCCCAAAGCCACCACGTCTTTGGCGCTCTACGGAGCCCCGTGAGGGCACACGCGATCACAAATGGCACCAGAACAAGGCCGATGCCAAGCCCAATCAATTGCTCGCCCAACCATGCAATGAACGACTGACTCATTAAGTCGTATTGTCGTTCACGGATGAAGTTCGCGTAGATTGTCCATGGCAGGGTGAGGAGGGACCCGGCGAGAAAATACGGCACGGCAAACAGCATCGCCTGTAAAAAGGGCCGTTTGGCTTTCCGCTCCGCCCAATCGCGAAAACGCACTGAAAACTGGGCGCGAAGCAACGCCAAATCGACGAGTACGCCTATCAGTGTTGCCCACAGCGGAAGCCAATATCCCCCTTCAAAATAGGCGTCAGATTTTGCCCGTGCTGCGCCTTTGAGCGTGCCGAGATAAGCCTGTGTCGCGGCTTCTGGATCAAAGCCGGCCGCGAAGGCCGGTGCGGCGCAGAGCAGAGCTGCGGCAAAAACACTGTATCGCACTTTCATGATAATCCCCTCTTATTGAGAGCTTAGGCCGCTCTCGCGATTGATCAAGCGCGCATCTCAGCCTAGAGTCTTATTATGCTCGATGCTCTCAACACGCCCGCCACGCCGCTGCACACAGTGCGCCGCACTGATTATCAAGTGCCTGATTTTTTGGTGCCGACACTTCACCTCGCCTTTGTGCTGGATCCCGATGCGACCCTTGTGACCGCGACGATGCAGATCACCAGGAACGGAACGCACAACCGGCCCCTGGTTTTTGCCGGTGATGACGTTAACCTAGTTTCGGCCATGCTCGATGGGGTGCCTTGCAACCCAATTGTGACGGACACGAGCCTTTCCCTCGCTGACTGCCCTGATCAATTTGAGCTTGTGCTCGTGACCCGGATCGCGCCTGCCACCAATACCAAGCTCATGGGTCTCTATGTTAGCGGCGGCAATTTTTGCACCCAGTGCGAGGCCGAAGGGTTTCGCCGGATCATGTTCTTTCCCGATCGCCCTGACGTTCTCTCGTGCTATACGGTGCGCCTTGAGGCCGATAAGACTGCGTACCCCATACTCCTTTCAAACGGCGACAAGACGGGGGAAGGCGACCTCGACGATGGACGCCACTGGGCGCAGTGGGTCGATCCATTCCCCAAGCCCTCATATCTCTTCGCGCTCGTGGCAGGCACGCTCAGCGCTAATCGCGATCAATTCACGACGCTGTCTGGCAAGACCGTGGATCTCGCGATCTGGGTGGCTGAAAATGACCTTCCGCGCACCGCTTATGCGATGCAGGCACTCAAAGACTCGATGGCTTGGGATGAGCGAATCTACGGTCGCGAATATGATCTTTCTCAGTTTAACATCGTTGCCGTGGCTGATTTTAATTTCGGTGCGATGGAAAACAAATCCCTCAATATCTTTAACTCGCGCTATATTCTGGCCGACCCTGAAACCGCGACAGATTTTGATTATGACGGCGTGGCAGGCGTTGTGGCGCATGAGTATTTCCACAATTGGTCCGGCGACCGGGTAACATGCCGCGATTGGTTCCAGCTCTCGCTCAAAGAAGGCTTCACTGTCTTTCGGGATCAGAGCTTTAGCGCAGACCATGGGTCACACGCGGTCAAGAGGATCGAAGATGTCCGCACTTTGCGGGCCGCTCAGTTTCCAGAGGATGCCGGGCCGCTCGCCCATCCAATCCGCCCCGAATCCTATATGGAAATTTCAAATTTCTACACCGCAACGATCTATAACAAGGGTGCCGAAGTCATCCGCATGATGCATACGCTGGCCGGCCCCGAAGGGTTCCGAAAAGGCACTGACCTATACTTTGATATGTACGACGGAACAGCAGCGACCTGCGAAGACTTTGTGGGCGCGATGGAAGCGGGAACGGGCCTTGATCTCGCTCAATTCCGCCTGTGGTATAGCCAAGCCGGAACTCCAAAAGTGAGTGCAGTTCTGACGCTTGATACAGGGTCGCAGGACGCCATTTTGCGGCTGGCGCAAAGCATACCCGATACGCCGGGCCAAGCGGGGAAAACGGCGATGGCCATCCCCATACGCTTTGCCTTGTTTGATCGGGAGAACGGCGCACATCGGGGTGAGCAGATCCATCTTTTGACAACGGAGACAGACGAGATCCGGATTCCGGGCTATGTGGAGACCCCCATACTCTCGATCAATCGCGGCTTTGGTGCGCCGGTCATTGTCGATGCGAAACGCAGCGCTGAAGATCTTGCCTTTCTATCGGCGCATGATGATGATCCCTTTGGTCGCTACGAAGCGATGCAACAACTGATGCTCGACACGCTTGTCGATGCGGCAAGCGGCAGCGCCATAAACCCTGCGCCCGTCATCAACGCAGTGCGTAATACACTGGCGGATACGGCGCTTGAAGCGGCGCTGATCGCCGAGGCGGTCCTCCTGCCAAGCGAGGCCTTTATTGGCGATCAGATGCTTGTGGTTGAGCCAGACGCCATCCACACTGCGCGAGAAATGCTCAGAAGCGCACTGGGCACTGCCTTAGCAGCCGAATGGCACCGGGCTTACACGAACCATGACGGCAAGGCCTTTGAAATCTCGGCAGAAGCCAAGGGGGGGCGGCGTCTCAAAAATGTCGCGCTTGGCTATATCATGGCGGCTGGCGGGGCGGATGCAGGGGCGCTCGCCCAGCGCCAATTTGAATCCGCTGACAATATGACCGACCGGCTCGGCGCGATGCAGGCACTCGTGAACAGCGAAGCGCCGGAGCGCCAAGCGGCGCTTGATGGCTTTTATTCCCGCTATGCTGACAACCCGCTTGTCATCGACAAATGGTTTTCAGCGCAAGCGATGGCCGGGCGCGCCGACACGCCGAGCGCCATTGCGATGCTGGCCAAGCACCCTGACTTCACATTGGCAAACCCAAATCGTGTGCGTGCGCTTTACGGCGCGTTCGGCGGCAATCAATGGGCGTTCAACGTATCGAACGGTGAAGGATACCGACTGCTTGCAGACCTGATCATCGCGCTCGACCCGATCAACCCGCAAACAGCGGCCAAGCTGATCACCCCGCTCGGACGCTGGAAGCGCTATGGCGCGGATCGCCAAAAGCTGATGAGAGCCGCCCTTGAACGGATATTGAGCACGCCAAACTTGAGTAAGGATGTTTTTGAACAGGCCTCAAAAAGCTTGCTCTAGGCCGCGCGAGAGGGGTACGCGTGAACAGAGAAGAGTCGCTTTACCCTGCGGCGATCTTATTCCACCCAGCGTGCCCTGATCGTGTCGCTTGTCTCGCGACTGCCATCATGGCTCCACCCCGGCGGACCAAAAAGATAGCCCAGCTTTGACCCAAAAGGCGCGCGGATGAGATCGCGGACAATACCGATCCATTCGTGAAAAACGCCCCACGCCAGATTGAAATTGCCAAGTTGCTTGACGATCCCGTAGCGGATTGGCTCGGCATCCACCTCGGGCGTAAAGCTACCGAACATCTTGTCCCAGATAATAAAAACCCCCGCATAGTTCCGGTCAAGGTAGCGCGGATTGACGGCGTGGTGAACGCGGTGATGGCTCGGCGTATTCATCACTGCTTCGAACCAGCGCGGCATACGCCCGATGGCCTCGGTGTGAATCCAGAACTGATAAATCAAATTGAGCCCACCGACAAAAAATACCATCTCTGGTTGGAAGCCGAGCATGACCAGCGGAAGCCGGTAAACGAAACTCAGCGCAAACACACCAGTCCAGGTCTGCCGCAGCGCGGTCGAGAGGTTATAATGCTGGCTTGAATGATGATTGACATGCGAGGCCCAAAACCACCGCACGCGGTGCGCAAGGCGGTGAAACACATAATAAGCCAGATCATCGAGAACAAAGAGCAGCGCCCAAGACCACCAAGCCCGCGGGATCGCTACCAGATGCATGCGATCAACCGCAGCAAAGGCCCCAATAAGCATCCCACCGAATAGGAGACCCGCAACCGAACTGCCAAAGCCAAAGAGCAACGAATTAAGCGTGTCTTGCGGCTCATATTTTTCGGGCGCGCGCCGCTTCGCCCAGATCATTTCGAAGACAATCAGCACAATGAATAGCGGAACTGCAAAATCGACCGGATTAGGAAGCTTATCCACTGGGTGCGAGCTCTGAGGGAATATGGCGAAGGCCACTGGCCCAATACTGCGCCTTTTCGCCGAGGTTGAGCGTGACCGGATCAAAATCTGGTTCACCCAAATCAAGCGTGAGCAACGCGCGATCAAGGCGGCCTTCGATCGGTGGCTTCACGAGGCGCGCCACAAAATGCGCGCCTTTCGTGTTGATTAAGGCGTGGCGGCCTTGTGCATCCTTCACCAAAGCGGAATAGCCGCCGAGATCAAGCGCGACATCGGTCGCAGCAAAGCCAAAGAGGCTGTCGCGGGCAATCATGCGGGCATGGTCTGCATCACGAATCCGCACATCGCCGCCTAGCGCCATCCACCGTGCCAACTGCCCCAGCGCCAGCACGGCGACCAGTGAGGCAACCAACTTTCCGGCAACGCCCATCAGATGCGACGTGATCATGCTTGCGCCTTGAGCATGTCCATAAGCGGACGGATGGCCGCAATGTCATGCCCCGCCTTGGCCGCCATGTTGGTCAGCGCATCGGGATCGCCCCCCTGCTTTGCCTCGACCAACGCCCATAGGCGCGTTGAGCGCGCACCCGAGCGACAATAGGCAAGCACTTTACCATCGGCACTGTCGAGCGCCTCAGCCATCGCATCAATTTGCGGTGGCGAAAAACCGGCATGG
>JBEGTP010000246.1:0-8103 GCA_041179365.1 Pseudomonadota bacterium | reverse complement strand
GTTGAAGCGTTGGGCCTTCCCGTCATTTTAGTTGATACCAATGATCTCGCGCGGCCCGGATTTCGCGAGGCTTTGATCCAAGGGGGTGTTGGTTTGATTGAAATTGGGCCCTTGCTTGAAGCGGCAAAACTCCTTGCCCGCCCTCGCGCCGGTCTTACGATCACCACTGCGCCGGGCGTCGCGATTGAGATGCTATCAAGTGGCACCACCGGCGATCCCAAGCGCATTCCGCTCACGCGATCGGCTTTTGATGCAAGCTTTGCGGGCTTCACCCGGTACCAACGTGACCGCGAATTCGAAGACGCCCCACGTCTCCGATCTGGCACGACGATGGTTGTCAATCCGCTCACTCATATCGGCGGGATCTACGGCTGCATCGGTGCGCTGATGGAGGGGCGTAAGATAGTTCTGCTCGAACGGTTCACAGTTGAAGATTGGGTTGCAGCGATCAAGCGGAATAGACCCAAGGTCGCGCCTGCTGTGCCCTCGGCGATCAAAATGATCCTTGAGGCAAATGTGCCGAAGGAAGCCCTGTCGAGCCTAGTCGCGCTGATCAGCGGCACTGCGCCACTTTCGCCTGAGGTGGTCGATGAATTCTATGCGCGCTACGCACTCCCAATACTTGCGAACTACGGGGCGACCGAATTTGCCGGCGCAGTTGCGGGCTGGACTATAGATGACTTCCGCGAACACTGGGCGAGTAAGCGCGGCAGTGTTGGCCGAGTCCACGCCGATATCGAAGCGCGAGTGGTTGACGGTTTGCTCGAAATCAAGGGCGCGCAATTGGGCAATGGCGGCGCGTGGCTTCGCACGATGGATCGCGCCGTTATCGATGCTGACAATTTCCTCTTCATCCTCGGGCGTGCTGACAATGCGATCATTCGCGGCGGCTTCAAAGTACATCCAGATGACGTCATAAAGGCACTCCAGAGCCATCCTGCGGTGCGTGAAGCGGCTGTTGTGGGGGTGCCCGATGATCGGCTGGGCGAAGTGCCTGCGGCTGCAATCATTTTGCGTGTCGGGGAGAAGGTACTTACCACAGATGCGATTAAATCATTCCTGAAAGAGAGATTGATCGCCTACCAAGTGCCCGTGCATTACAGGTTTGTGGATGATTTTCCGCGAACACCCTCGATGAAACCCTCGACACCCGGTTTGCAAGCCTTGTTTTGAATTCACTAAACGGAGACCAAAATGAAACTCGACAACACACTCTCAGCCATTGTCACTGGAGGCGCTTCGGGGCTTGGCAAGGCGTCGGCCTATGCTTTAGCGTCGCAAGGCATCAAAGTTGCGATCTTTGACTTGAATGATGACGGCGGAAATGCGGTTGCCAAAGACATTGGCGGCTCCTTCCACAAGGTCAATGTAACCGATGAGGCCAGTTGCGAAGCCGGTTTTGCTGCTGCTCGCGCGGTCAATGGTCAGGAGCGTATTCTTGTCCACTGCGCGCAAATCTCCAAAGGCGGAAAAACGGTCGCCAAAGACCGGGAGAGCGGCGGCTTCAAGCGCTTCTCAACTGAGGATTATGAGTTTTCCGCGCTCGGCATTCTCGTTGCTTCTTACCGCATGGCGTCAATGTCGGCCCTCGGAATGGCGGGCCTTGATCCCGTTAATGATGACGGGGAGCGCGGTTGCATCACGCTAACCGCCTCTGCGGCCGCTCAGGATGCGCAAATCGGGCAAGTCGCTTATGGCAGCTGTAAGGCTGGGGTGAACGGCCTCGTCCTCCCCATCGCGCGCGATTTGATGGACCTTGGCATCCGATGCAACTCGATCATGCCCGGCATCTTTGAAACGCCGCCAATGCTGGCTGTGAAAGACCGCGCACCGCAGATATTCGAAGGGCTGGCGGCATCAGTCCCGTTCCCCAAGCGATTAGGCAAGCCAGAAGAGTTCGGAAGCTTGGTACTGGAGCTCAATCGCAACACTTATTTCAACGCGCAGTCCATCCGACTCGATGGTGCGATCCGCATGCCGCCGCGATAGATGACCACGATCCGTAATCCTTCATTTGCACGCGACATAGCCGCGAGCTTTGCGCGGCAAGGTGCGTTGTCGCTGATCGGGGCTGAGCTGGAAGAGATTGCACCGGGCAAGTGCACTGTCCGGCTACCCATAACAAAAAAGGTGCGCCAGCATCACGGCTTCGTGCACGGGGGCTTTGTTGCGACGATCGCCGATGTTGCTGGAGGCTATGCGGCAATGTCGCTGTTTGATTCTGAGAAAGAGGTTTTAACGGTCGAATATAAAATTAACTTTCTCGCGCCAGCTGACGGCGTATCCCTCATCGCGCGGGCCCATGTTGTTCGGAATGGCCGGACCTTAACTGTCACGCAGGCTGAAGTCGCAGCGGAGCAAGAAGACGGAAGCGAGCGGCCGTGCGCTTTGGTTCAGCAGACAAGTATGGCTGGATGACCGCGCCTGCGATCTTTCCTTGGGCGCGAAAGAGCGCCGGTCCGTCACCCTTACGGCGCGCAAACTCCGTGCGCCGGACAACCAGCATCGATGTTCACTGGCCAACTGGCTTTGGCGAACCATCGATTATGGAAGGCAACGCGCGCGATATACTGACGCCGATAGAAGGCGGATCGCCGATCATTTTGGAAGAAGGGCGCTACTCGATAAAAGCCTCTCCGATGCGCGAAATCTTAGAAATCACTGTCGCTCCAGACCATCCACATGCGCAGGAGATGGTCGGCATAAGGGGTGGGGGCGCAAGCCGCATCGCGCTCGGGCGGATTATGGGCAGCATCACAGGCGCGCCGCTCTACCAGATCCTGGATGATTTCGCTGGGGCCAGTCTTGTTTCGGGTTGGGTCGGGTTGATGTGGGCAGAGGATTGGATGAAGCGTATGAGCGAGGGCAGCTCACACCAAAAAAGCCGTACAATGGTTGATGTATGTACTGGTTTTGCCAAGGGTGCGTCCTCGCTTACTGCCGACGGAGGGCCCGATAGTCGCGGTCAAAGCAGAACCGAGGTTGGCTCCCTCGTCAATCCGAATGACCCGCAAGGTTGGCATCACCTGCCAGACCAAGTGGGGCCGCGCTTCCGTCGCGCACGGCGAATCGATATCTGGAAGGATGGCGGACATATCCACTGCGACGTAGGTTTTCAGGATAGCGGCAGTAATCCGGATGGAACAAGGACGGCGGTGCATGAATATCATGTCGCTGTGATCGTCGATCCTGATGACATGACAGTCAATTCTTTAAAAGCGACGCCGCATATCTTGCCTTATCGGGAATGCCCAGGCGCGGTGGCTAATATTCAAAAACTGATCGGACATCCTGTCAAAGGGTTTCGACAAGATGTTCTTGACGCCCTGCCGGGCATTTTGGGATGTACGCACCTAAATGATGTCCTCCGGGCTTTGGCAGATGTGCCGATCTTATCCGAGCACCTTGATCGGTGAGATATTTTGGCAACAGGTTTCAGAGATTGTGCTCCCGCCCTTGTGGCGCAAAGGTTACCTAGTTATATAAGTTAGAGTGTGGTGTTGAAACAAGGCGGGAACGAAAGGCTATCGATAGCTTCTTCTTTTTCTCGTTTCGAACTCTCATATCACATACGAGAAGAGTTGAGTGCCTACTTGCCCGTCAATCGTTACCAACTATGATAAATTAAGCTTACGGCCAAAAATGGCGAAGAGGGAGAGGAATACCATGATAATATCGACATTTCGCGCGCGTGTAGCGCCTACGCTTTTGGGTGCTACGGCGCTGGCTTTAGGAATTTTTGGGGCGACGAACCCCGCTCTTGCGCAAACGACGCAAGCGGAGACCTCGGCAAATGACAGCGGTCTAGACGATATTATCGTGAATGCCCGGAAAACGGACGAAAGACTGCAAGATGTCCCGGTGTCGGTGACCGCTTTCAGTGGCGAACAATTGCAGGCTCAGGGTGCTGCCCGTGTTGAAGATATTGCGCATTTCACGCCGGGTCTGACGCTTGTCGGATCTCCTGCAAATACGAACTCTCCTATTTTCGCCGTTCGCGGGCAGGCGCAATCGGACGTGCTTGCCACGCTAGAGCCTTCGGTGGGTGTTTATCTTGATGGCTTATACCTCGCGCGGACGCCAGGCCTGAACGGAGATTTGCTCGACGTCGCTAGCGTTCAAACGCTAAAAGGTCCGCAAGGCACTTTGTTTGGCAAGAACACCTCGGCGGGTGCAATCCTGTTTGAAACCAACAAGCCGAAGATGAACGAAACGAGCCTTGCGCTGCGTGCCACATATGGTCGGTTCAATCAGATTGATGGCTCGGCTGTTTTCAACATTCCGCTTGTTACCGATAAGCTTGCTTTCCGCGGCGCGATCCAAGAACGCCACAGGGATGGGATTTACACCGATCTGGTCAGCGGCAAAAAGTATAACAATGTAGAAAATTATTCGGGCCGCGCGAAATTGCTATGGGAACCTTCAGCCGGCATTTCGGTTGTCGCTACGGGTGATTGGTTCAGCTATAAGTCCAATGGTCCTGTGGAAAATATTACCTACATCTCGCCGGGGCCGAATGCTGCTTCTGCTGCGACTGCCATTCAGTCACGTAATCCTGGCGTTGGCGCAGCGATTGGCGCAGCGTTTTCGTGCATTGTTGGCAGTCCAGCCCCAGTCGGAACAACTATTGGATGCGGGACAACTTTTTTAGCGGGAAATACTGGCTTTTTAGGCAATGCGGCGATCGCTGGGCTAGGCGCTTTTGGCGTGACGGTTAATCCCCTTACGGGCACGGGCGCGCCACCAACCGGCCTCGGCTTGTTGAGCCAGCCGCTCATTCAATCTTATATTGATCTGGCCAACAACAATCCTCAGAGTGTTTCGATCAATGCCGATCCGCTTACTAAGACCAACACGCAAACCTATAGTTTGGCGCTCTCGGCTGATCAGTCCTTTGGCACATTCAAGGTCATTGGCGGTTATCGCAAAGTGACCAGCTTTTCTCGCGTTGATTTGGACGGCACGCCCTTCACCCTATTGCATACCACTGGTCGGCAGAGCCTCAGCCAATGGTCGATCGAAGGCCAGTTGGCGGGCAAAGTGCTTGATAACAAACTCAATTACGTGGTCGGCGCTACCTATTTTACGGAAGCTGGCACGGATCAATCGACCTCTGAGAATGCTCTCGGAATTGCGCCCGCTCTCAGTGGGGGCAGGTCAACCGATACGACGGGTCGTAACTTTGGCATCATCGACAATAAGAGCTACGGTATTTATGCACAGGGCACTTTCCATTTCAGCGATAGCTTTTCTGCGACAGGCGGCTTGCGTTATTCAAGCGACGATAAAAAAGTTGAAACCCACAACGGCAAGAATTTTCTCAATACACTGACGCCATTAACGGTTCCTGTCGGCGGAAACGAACCCTGTGCCTTGCCAGCTCCGGGGGTCTTTCCCGGTACGACCACGGCTAGCCCAGGAACGACGGCTGCGACCAATAATTGCCAGTTCAACACGGCTGCAAAATTCAGCGCGATTTCCTACACTGTTGGGTTGGAATACAAGCTGTCACCTGATGTGCTTCTCTATGTCAAATCAAGCCGTGGCTACCGTTCTGGTGGCCTCAATATCCGCCAAAATACCGGTACGACTATTCTACAGAGCAGCACGATTCCCGGTACGCTGGCGACCACAGAGCCTTTTGCAAAGGAAGTGAATGACGAGCAGGAAATCGGTCTCAAAACCGAATTTTTTGATCACCGCGTTCGGTTCAATATCGCAGGCTATTATAACAAGGTCACCAACAAGCAGATTTCTTCGCTCCTGCCGGTGCCGGGAAAAACAACATTGCTGACGATCCTGTCAAATGCCAATCAGCGTGACTACGGTGTCGAAGCTGATTTGGCCTTCAAACTTTCGCGTGATATCACGCTGGAGGCGAACGGCTCTTGGCTCGATGCAAAGTTGACCAAGTTTCTGCAACCCGCAGCGCTCGGCAGCACCGTGATTAACGATCAGACAACGGATTATGTGCAATACGCGCCGAAAACCCAATTCTCGGTCGCGGCCAATTATGACCATGATTTTGGATCGGTGAATGTCAGGGCGCGGGTCGATTACGCTTGGTCCGCTAGCTATTTCTTCACGCAAGCAAGCTGTCAAACCTATAAGACAACGCCGGGTTGCCAAGTTGCATTGACCCCAGCGGTCCTTGCCGTGGAGCAAGCTCCTGCTGCCGGCATTTTGGGCGCACGTTTCGGTCTTGGTTTTTCGGGCGGGAAATATAGCATCGATGTTTGGGGCCGTAACATCACCAATAATCGGGGCCGACAATCTGGGCTTTATGTTCCGTCGTTCGGCTTCGCTGGGTTTGCAACCCGACGCGATCCCGCCACTTACGGTGTGACGGTTGGCGCTAAATTCTAAAAATTAAATTGGAGAATTGGAGGCCGATCAGTGGGAAATCCACTGGTCGGCTTCGCAAATTGTGGAGGGAGTGATCATCACCAATATGATCATTGGCGCTTGCGGCCCACATGGCAGCATCTGGCAAGATGGCACGTGCCTTCCCGCCGGTATTGCCAACCCGGACCCGGTTGCCGTCTGGATATTTGAAACCGGAACCCCTTTATTTTCTGCGATTATCGTCGCCTTTTTGCTTTATAAGAGCCTCCAGCAAAAGACACTCACTTGGTCATTGCTCATCGCCATTGCTTCGGCAAGCTGTTGGTGGCTGGAAACAAACGGTGATTGGTCACAGCACCTGCTCTACAGCCCCGTTCTCTCGCATTACACGCTCAATTGGCCCTACACGTCTCCTCATAACCCAAACTACATGCCGATCACCTATGCACTCTATTGGTGGGCGCATGCGTGGGCGGTCCTGAGGTTGGTCGGCTGGGTGCAAAAGCGGCATTTCCCAAACCTGACGTTGGGAATGGGCATCCTCCTATTCTCCGTACCATTTACCTGGGGCTGGAATATCATTGTCGAAGGTCCAGCAACCTGGGCGGGATTGTGGACTTACGATCCCCCAATCGGTCCCGCGATTGAATGGGCGCGCGGTACTTATTGGCCCGTGCTTTGGCCTTCTATGCTTATGGTCGTCTGGATCAACCTCATCGCGTGGATGGTCCGCCTGCCCGAGGAGCAAAATGAGCTCAACCGGATCGAGCGGCTGTTCAACCTGGGCGGGCTGCTGGGGAAACCGGGATGGTCACGTGGCGAGGGCAGCAATCCAATGCTCGGCACCGCGCGGTTTCAAGTTGTTCGGTTGTTGTGCTGGGTGATCTTCTTTAACGTCACCTTCGCATTGACGCTCAACTTGCCGCTCTTCGTGATGAGGATGTGGGGCGGCTTTCACAGCAATTATCTGCCACTCCCATAGGGCGAGCATGACTTTTATCACCGTTCACTCTGACGATCACATCACCACCGTCACCCTTAACCGGCCCGAGGTGATGAACGCGATCAACGCGGAAATGCATCACGAATTGCAGGCAGCGTTTGATGCGTTTGCGGCGGACGCCGATCAGTTTATCTGCGTTGTCACCGGGGCAGGAGAGCGCGCCTTTTGCGCCGGGAGCGATCTGAAGGCTGCGTCGCGCGACGGCCACCGGGACTATCCCAAGAGCGGCTATGCCGGCCTGATTGAACGATTCGACTGCCCCAAGCCGATCATCGCGACAGTGAACGGCGTGGCGCTTGGCGGCGGATTTGAGGTCGCGCTGGCGTGCGATATCATCATTGCGAGCGACACGGCCAGCTTTGGCTTGCCGGAGCCGCTGGTCGGTGCAGTGGCGCTGGGCGGCGGGCTGCACCGGCTGGCGCGGCAGATTGGCCTCAAACAGGCGATGGGGATGATCCTCACCTCAAAGCGGGTGAGCGCGAGCGAAGGGCTGCGCCTCGGCTTCGTCAACGAAGTCGTCCCCGCCGCAGAGCTGCACGCCGCAACCGCACGCTGGTGCGCCGAAATCCTCCGCGCCTCCCCCATGTCGATCCGCGCGAGCAAGGAAACCGTGATGCGCGGGCTGGATGAGACGGGCGTCGAAGCCGCGATGAAGGCGCAGCCCGGCTATGCGGCTTATGCAGCTTGGACGAAGAGCGAGGATGCGCGGGAAGGTCCGCTCGCCTTTGCGGAGAAGCGCGCGCCGGTGTGGAAGG
>JBEGTP010000245.1:0-3661 GCA_041179365.1 Pseudomonadota bacterium | reverse complement strand
TATATGGACCGCATTCGGGATTTGCGTTTTGGTGCCGACAAGCTCTTTGATCACCGTTTTGGCGACTTCATCGAAAAGAGCCTGACAGGGTTTTCGGTTCGGCAGCTCGCGACTGGCGTCGATCAAGTTATGATCGAGTCGATTGTTCGGGATCGCGTCGTTTACATGGAAATGCGCGATATCGGAAAAGAAGCCGATCCGCGCATGGTCGAATACCAGTTGCGGAATCGTGATGGTGGCCCATTGCCTGATTGGATCCGGATGGATTCTCGCGGACTTGCCATCATGGAGCGCCCGGTGGACGCTGAAACGCTCCACCTAATTGTTCGGGCCATTCGCGCGGACGGTAAGGTTTTCGAGATCCCGATCATCGTCCAAGGTGCGACCGGTGAAATTCAACTTGATGAGTCAGTCGCGCGCCAAAAGATCAGCATGGCGGCTCCACTGTCCCATGCCTTGGCAATTGCCTTGAGCGATTCCGATATTCAGGCGGCCAAGCTGGCTGCCGCATTCAACAGCGAAGCGTAGGGGAAGAGACATGAAGACAAAGATTTTATTGGGCCTTTCAAGTGCCGCACTCTTGGCAGGCTGTACCGTCATGCCAAAGCCACTCACGCCGAGCGAACTCTCTACAAAAGCTGAGGCGAATTATGCCGAGGTTGATGCCAATCAAGAACCCGTCTCTGGCCCCATTGACCTTTACGAAGCGATGGCGCGCTCGCTTAAATATAACCTCGACTACCGGGTCGAGATGATGGACGAGGCGTTGAGCATGCGTGAACTCAATGTTTCGCGCTTTGACATGTTGCCACAGCTGGTGGCGAGCAGCGGCTATGCCGGACGCGACAATTACGCGGGAGCAAGTTCGCTCTCTCTTCTGACACGTCGCCAGTCGCTTGAACCTTCTACGTCTTCTGAACGCAACCTCTATACGGCGGACTTAACCCTCAGCTGGGATGTGCTCGATTTCGGCCTTTCCTATGTTCGCGCCAAACAAAAGGCCGACAACGTCCTCATTTCGCAAGAGCATCGCCGCAAAGTTGCCAATCGGATCATTGAAGACGTCCGCACTTCATATTGGCGCGCGGTCAGCGCAGAGCGGCTCCTCACGAAACTGCAGGAACTGGAAAAGGCTGTCAGCACGACGCTCGAAAACTCGGAACGTTTGGCTGATCGCAGGATGTCGGCGCCCCTCACTGCGCTTACCTATCAGCGCGAATTGATTGAGATACAGGCCGAGGTGCGCAAGCTTCAGCGCGAATTGGTTATTGCAAAGGCGCAGCTGGCCGCACTTATGAATTTGAAGCCGGGAACAGCCTTTGCGCTCGCGCTTCCTGATCGCACTACGGTTTTGCCAACGGTAAAATACACGGGCGAAGAAATGATGATGACAGCGCTTAACAATCGCTCTGAGTTGCGCGAGGTGAGCTACCGTCAGCGCATCAATGCGAAAGAACTTGACGCGACGCTGCTCTCTGCTTTGCCGAGTTTTCGGGGCGTTTTGGGCGTGAACGTTGATTCAAATGACTTTCTCTACAATAATAATTGGGTGCAATGGGGTGCCCGTGCAAGCTGGAATGTGCTGAGCCTTTTTAAGCTCCCTGCGGCAAAAAAAGCCGTGAAGGCGCAAGGCGATCTTTTGCATCAGCGCGAACTGGCGCTGACGATGGCCGTCATTACGCAAGTGCATGTTGCGCGCGCAAACTACGGGCATTTGACCGAAGAATTGGATACCGCCAACCATCAGATGACCGTACAAGATAAGATTATGTATCAGATCCGCTCAGGCTTTAAGGCGGGTGTCATGAGCCAACAAACGTTGCTGCGTGAAGAAATGAACACGCTCGTGGCCGAAGTGAAGTTCGACATTGCTTATGCCGAAGCGCAAAATGCTTATGCCAATCTCTTTGCGTCGATGGGTATCGACGATTTTGGTCCCGATATTACGGGTCGGGAAGATGTACAGACTTTGCGAAGCTCTTTGTCAAAACTTTGGGAAGCGCGTGAAAACGCCCTTAAGGCGAAGTGAGGGACGGAACATGACAGAGGAATCAAATCAGAGTGAGCCAACGCGCGGAAATGTCTGGAAGTGGGGGCTGGTTGGCATCGGCGTCGCATCGGCCGCAACGGCCGGTGTCGCACTGAGTGGCGGCACGGGCGCGCTTGTTTGGCCCGATAGCGAAAAGCAAACGCAGATTCTAGCACCCCTGCAAACGGCGGTTGTTGCGCCAACGCAGCCGCTGGTTGAACCGGTGGTCGACCCTGCAAGCATCGTGCGCGGTGTCATCAACCCCCAAAGCGAGTCAACAATCGCCTCCAAAATGACGGCGCGGATCATTGGGATGCCCTACAGCGAAGGGCAGAGCTTTCCTCAAGGGGCATTGTTGGCGCGGTTTGACTGTTCACAGATACACGCTGAATTAAATGCCGCAGACGCTGCAACCCAAGCTTATCGTAAAACCTATGAGACCAACGTTGAACTTGACCAGTTTGAGGCGGTTGGCAAAAATGAAGTTGCGGTGAGCAAGGCGAATTTGGGCAAGGCTCAGGCTGAAGCCGCAGCCGTTTCGTCGCAATTGTCTGACTGCGAAGTGCGTGCGCCATTTGCTGGGAAAATTGTCGAACAGGTTGCGCATGTGCGCGAAGTCGCCGCAAGCGGCCAGCCCTTGCTCAAAATACAGAGCGGGCGCGATGTAGAAATTGAACTGATTGTCCCAAGCAAGTGGCTTGTGTGGCTCAAGCCCGGCGCAGGCTTCGCGTTCAAGATTGACGAAACAGGCACCAGCATTCGCGGTCGCGTGAAACGCTTTGGCGCTTCGGTTGACCCCGTGAGCAAGACAATCCGCGTGACGGGCGTTGTCGTTTCGCGCACGGGAATAGTGTTGCCCGGCATGAGCGGCACCGCAAGTTTCGATGACAGCCGCGCGGCACCAACCTATTTGCCGCAAGCGGCTCTGCCGGGTGCTTCGACAGCGCCTGCTTCCATCCCGCAAAAGGGTCCGGATGCCAAGTCACTCTGAAGTTCTTTCGCTTGTGGCAGGGGAGCCTGTTGCTTCCATTCGACCGCCTGCGCCTGATCAAGTTGGCCTAGCAACCCTATTGCATTTTGAGGGCGAGCTAAGGCGACGGACGAGCGTCAATGAGCTCCTTTATCATTTTGCAAACGAAACGCGCCAAATTGTCGGCTATGATCAGATGTTCATTCTGCGTCAGTCGCGGATAGGCGAAGGCTTTCACGTTGTCGTCGCGTCGAGCATCGCCGTGGTCGACCGAAACGCGCCGCTCATTCAGGCCATCGAGGCGATCATAAGCGCGGCGGGTGCAGGCACGGAGCTTGACCATGCGCAAGACTTCGCAGCAACAGACCGCTCAACCGACCCAGCGATTGCGGAATATCCTTTCACGGCATGGCGGTGGCAGCCTCTGGTTGATCGGCAAGGGATTGTTTTCGCTGGGCTGCTCTTTGCACGCCAAGAACCGATGCGCGAAGGCGAGGGCGTTCGCACTGAGCGGATCGCCGAGACTTTGAGCCATGCTTGGTGCGCCTTAACAGGGGGCAAGCCGGTTCGGAAAATTGGGGTACTTGGCCGCTTTGGTCGTCGTAGTATCGCCATCGCACTCATTGGCATTGCGCTTTTCCCAGTTCGGTTGACAGCCCTTG
>JBEGTP010000244.1:0-4445 GCA_041179365.1 Pseudomonadota bacterium | reverse complement strand
CACCATGCCAACAATGCCGCCGCGCGAAACACCAACAACAGCAGCGCGTTCGATTTTGAGATGATCAAGCAGCTTCAACGCGTCCAGCATTTCGACATCGGCACGATATGTCTTTGCATCGATTGCCCACGAAGATTGTCCTCGGCCGCGGTAATCCGCACATATGACACGCCGACCGCGACCGAGTGCGTCGATGACAGGGTGAAAGTCCCTGTGGTTGCGCGTAAGGCCCGAAAGACAAAGCAGGGGGACATTGCGCGATCCGCTTGCGCCAGCATCACAGGCATAAAGCCGCGTGCCGTCATCGGCATTCAGCCACACATCACGCATGGCTGGTTTATCAGTCACAAGACTTGATCAGATCAGAGATGGACGCAGCACGACATTCTGCTTGCGTTACACTTCCGGTCACCAGTTCCGAGACCTTCTTTGCCCCGCCCCGCCGCAAGTCGGCGGTCATCGGTCCAACTGTTTTGGGTGCCAAACGCGACCGGTAAATATGGACGTTTTGCATCACCTTTTGGACGTATTGCCGCGTCTCCTGGAAGGGAATTGACTCAACCCAGTCGATCGGATCGATTTGCGCACTGCGCGGATCGCCATAGGCCGCAATCCACTCGCCCACGCGCCGTGGTCCGGCATTGTAGGCAACAAGAGTCAAAACATAGGATCCATTATAGTCAGCAACGAGGTCCGCAAGATGTGCCGCCCCAAGCCGCACGTTATAGGCCGGATCGCTCTTCAGACGACCCGCAGCAAATGACAAACCATATTGCCGCGCCACCAGCCGCGCCGTACCCGGCATCAGCTGCATCAATCCTTGTGCCCCTGCTTGACTACCCGCCTGTGCATCGAATTCGCTTTCCTGCCGTGACAAAGCAAACACCAGCGCCTTTTCAATGGGCTTTCCGGCCTGCTTCCAGTCGGGCAAACCGCGCACCGGGTAACCCCAGGCATCGATATCGAACCCGCGCTTGCCTGCCGCCTTGGCAAAGCGAACGGCCATCGCCGTTCCGCCTGCGTCATGCACAATATTGGCAACCGCATTGAGTTCGTCAGCCGAGTCAAACCGCGACGCCAGCGCCGAAAGGAACATGTTGAGCTGGGGTTTCGCACCGGCCCGGCGATAGAGCATGAAAGCGTGAATCAGTTCGTCTCGTTCGACATGAGAGACAGCAGTGCCACTCGCCGTTCCATCAGATATGCGCTGCGGCGTACGGCCAAGCCCAACTTCCTCGCGCGCCAGTTGCCCGTAATAAACGGATGCATGCTGTGCCGCCTTTTCGAAAGCGGAAGCGGCCTCGCTCTTGTTGCCTTGCGCTTCAAGGGCCCGTCCGATCCAGTATTGCGCGCGTGCCTTTTCTGTGCGGGTAGGAGCCAAGTCAGCCAAGGCCTTAAAGTGACCAAGTGCCGTTGCCGGTTCCTTCAGAAAGCGCAGTGCAATCCAGCCTGAAAGAAACTGCGCTTCGACAGCCTCATCGCCTTTGGTCAGTCCGGAGTTGCTGGCAATGCCATAGGCGCTGCGATAATATTCGTGTTGCGACGGCCCAAGCAACCGCCGCGCAATGATTCGCCGCTCTGTCCACACCGCTTGCGGATCAATGGCCTCAGCCGGATTTTCGGTGATGGTCTCCAGAACCGCGCGAGCTTTCTGGAATTTCTCGTTCTTGCGATAATACCGCGCCAACGCATATTTCATCGCTGTGCGTTCGCGCATCGCGGCCGGCAAACCCTGGTATTTTCTGTCCGCACCCGAAACAAAGCGCAACAACAGCTGCGCTGTTTCGGCCGCCGCCTGAATGTCGCCGCCAAGGCGCCGGGCATTGCGCAGGGCTGCATTCGATTCCTGCGCGAGAATCAGCGCCCAAACCCGCAGCCGCTGGTCTTGCTCGCTCAAGTCTGAGCCAAACTCCTTGAGAGCCTGCCGTTCAAAGCCGTCATCAAGATCAGCACTGGTCCACGCCGCCCGCAAATGGGCTTTGACTGCCGCAGCATCGCCAGCCTCGCGCCCCGCGCGCGCAAGGGCCAGATGCCCCTCGGCGGTGAGCGGGGCAGCGTGCGCGAAATAAGTCCTGATTTCATTCGCAGAGTGACTATCGGCATAAAGCTGGTGCTCCGCCCGCTTCCGCAAGGTCTCGCTCAAGGGCCATTGAGGAGCATCCTGCAGGAAACGCGCAATGCGGGCATATCCAGCGTCTTTCCAGTGGTCCTTGAGGTAAAGAAACTCGACCAGATGGATGGCAGCAGCGCTCTGCGAACTCGCAGCCTGTTGCGCGGCCCCGGAATAATCCCCACGCACAGCAAGTTCGACAGCCGATGTCTCGCCAGCCTGGGCAGCGCCGGTCGGCAAGCCGAATTGTGCGACAGCCAGCAGCGTGCTGGCGGTGAGGAAAACACGTAAAGCCCGTTTAATTCCCATGCGTCCTTCTCAGTCAAAATATCATAAGCCGCCAAGCCCGTATTGGCTTGTGCGGTCTTGCCAGCATCGCATCTGTTAGCCTTGCCGTCCGCCACCTGAGCGGATAAGGTTCGTGTCCGGAGACGGAACACGTTAACAAATCCTAATCCATAGACTGTTTCCAAAATATTACCACACGAGGTCAAGAGTGAACATTCGCGGGTCCATCCCAGCCCTGATTACGCCAATGAAGGACGGTTCGGTCGACGAGTCAGCTTTCCGGAAATTTGTCTCATGGCAGATTAAAGAGGGAAGCCACGGCCTGGTACCCGTGGGCACCACGGGTGAAAGCCCCACATTGACGCCTGAGGAACACAAGCGCGTTATCGAAATCTGTATCGAGGAGGCCAAAGGCGCGGTTCCGGTGATTGCCGGAACGGGCTCCAACAGCACAGCCGAAGCAATCGGATATACAGCTCATGCCAGGGAAGCTGGCGCGGACGCCGCACTGGTCGTGGTGCCCTATTACAACAAGCCCACCCAGGAAGGGCTCTACCAACACTACAAAGCCATTGCAGAAGCTGTTGATATTCCTATCTTTATCTACAACGTTCCAGGCCGTTCGGTGGCCAATATTTCAGCCGAAACCGTGGCCCGGCTGTCGAAGGATTTTCGCAACATCGTCGGCACCAAGGACGCAACAGCCGACATGACTCGCCCGTCACGGCAACGTTTGATGTCTGGTGAAGGATTCATTCAGCTCTCAGGAGAAGATGGAACCGCACTTGGCTTCAATGCGCACGGTGGCGTTGGCTGTATTTCGGTCACCGCCAATGTCGCCCCAAGGCTTTGCGCAGATTTCCAGGAAGCAACTTTGGCCGGCGATTATCGCAAGGCGCTCAAACTTCAGGATCGCCTGATGCCTTTGCACCATGCACTGTTTGTCGAAACCAGCCCGTCGCCGGTAAAATATGCAGCCAGTCTTTTGGGCCTGTGCGCAGCTGAAACCCGCTTGCCCATGGTTCCGGTGACCGAAAGTACCAAAAAGGCCGTGCGCGACGCCATGGTCCATGCAGGCCTTTTGAACTGACATGTCATCGAAAAGTGGCGGCGCCAAAAAATCGCGCGCCCGTGAAGGTATCAAAATTATCGGCGATAATCGCCGCGCACGCTATGATTACGAGATCATGGAAGATTTCGAGGCTGGCATCGAGCTGAAAGGTTCGGAAGTCAAATCGTTGCGTCAGGGCCGCGTCAACCTGGCCGAGTCATACGCCGCCATGAAAGGTGCCGAACTTTATTTGCTGAACTCGAATATCGCCGAATATCGTGAAGCCAACCGCTTCAATCACGATCCCAAGCGCCCGCGCAAACTGCTTTTGCACGGCAAGGAAATTGCGCGCCTCGCCGCTGGAGTCTTGCGCGAAGGCCTGACGATCATTCCTTTGAAAATGTTCTTCAACGCGCGCGGTCGTGCCAAGGTGGACATCGCTTTGGCCCGTGGCAAAAAGAACATGGACAAGCGCGATACAATCAAGACCCGCGACTGGACCCGCGAAAAAGCCCGCCTCATGCGCGACAAGGGCTAGAGTTGAGTTTTGCGATTGTGGTCATGCAATGATCCTCATTGGCCTGGGTAGCAATATTTCTGGTCCCTGGGGCAGCCCGCGGCAGGCTCTCGAGCGGGCTCTCGTGGAACTCGATCAGTTTCCGCTTCGCCTGGTGCGCCATTCGACAGTGATCGACACCGATCCCTTCGGTCGAAAAAACCAGCCGCGCTTCGTCAATGCCGTTGCTGTTGTTGAAACGCATCTGGCGCCTGAAGCATTGATCCAGAAGCTGCAGGCAATCGAACGCAGCGGTGGACGCAAACGCACCATTCGTTGGGGCCCCCGCACTATTGATCTTGATATTCTTGATTATCATGGCCGTGTATTGAACCAGCGAAAATCTTTCACCAGGCTCCTGAAACTGCCACATCCCGGCATCGCCCAGCGCAGCTTTGTGCTTGAACCCATTGCAGAGATTGCCCCGCGTTGGATCCATC
>JBEGTP010000243.1:0-4019 GCA_041179365.1 Pseudomonadota bacterium | reverse complement strand
CCGATGCCAATGCCTATAAAAAGGCAATGGTTGGCCTCGGCGTACCGTACACGGCCTTTGAAGGGTACCGGCCTTGGTTTGTCTCGGTCGCACTGAGCCTCATACCAACACAAAGAGCGGGCTTTGATCCAAACAGCGGGGTCGAAGCGATTTTGAAGGCGCAAGCGAGCAAGAACGGCAAGGCATTGGTCGGCCTTGAAACTGGGATAGAGCAAATCGGTTTTTTCGACAAAATGTCTGACGACCTGCAAATCGCCATGCTCAACGGCTCAGTCAAAGACATCCCCAATGCGACGAAAAATCTGGATCAGCTCGTTGATAGCTGGGTAAAGGGCGACGTTAAGCGGCTAGCGAAGCTCATGAACGCAGGCATGCAGGAAACACCCGAGGTTGGTAAAATCCTGTTGGCCGATCGAAACGCGCGCTGGGCGGGTTGGATTGACAAGCGCATGGAGAAACCTGGCACAGTCTTTCTCGCGGTCGGTGCCGGGCATCTCGCGGGCAAAGGAAGTGTTCAAGATTTTCTAAAATCGCGGCATTTCACGGTCAGCCGCGTCAAGCTTTAACCCGCGTCAATTGGCTATGTCAGCCGCTTGCAATTGCGGCCTTTTTCGCATAATGGCGCGCGCTTGCCCTCATGGTCATCCCTGGAGGCGTGACGGCAAGTGAAACGTGAATTTGGAGAAAAACTATGAGCGATCAGCTGACATTGTCGGCCGAGGCGCGCGACCGGGTTGGCAAGGGAGCCTCCCGCGCACTGCGTAATTCGGGCCGTGTACCCGCCGTAATCTACGGCAACAACGAAGACCCATCGTCCGTCCATATCGAGGAGAAACTCCTTGTTAAGGCGTTGATGACGGGCCATTTTATGAATTCTGTCGTCATGATCGATGTGGGCGGCAAGCAAGTTCGGACACTGCCGAAAGATGTTGCCTTTCACCCCGTGACGGAACGCCCACTTCATGCCGATTTTCTGCGCATTTCTGAACATGCCAAGGTGACCGTGCAGGTGCCCGTGCATTTTGTTGATGAAGTGACCTCTCCGGGCATGAAGCGCGGAGCCGTGCTTAATATCGTCCGTCACGAGCTTGAGCTCGTATGCGATGCCGCAACGATCCCAGACGAGGTGAAGGTCTCGCTCGATGGCCTCGATATCGGCGATTCGATCCACATTAGCCACGTCAAGCTTCCCGAAGGCTCGGCAAGCGCCATCACCGACCGTGATTTCACGATCGCAACGCTGGTTGCACCATCGGGCCTCAAGTCGCAAGAAGGCGATAATACGAAGGCTGAAGGCGAAGGCGAATAAGCGCCTAACCCTCTCGAAGTCTGAAAAAGTTGGGCTGATGCGGCGAATGCTTCATCGGCCCATTTTTTGTCTCGCACTTTCAAGCGCGGGTGCTATGTTCACCTAGTTGTTGTATTGGGGGCGTTATGAAATTTCTGAGTGCAGCCAAGGCTCTGGCCATTTCGAGCGCGGCCTTTTTAGTGGCAGCAACGGCGCAGGCTGCACCACCAGCAGCATCCCCCGTTAACATTGAAGAAATAGCGCGCACTGCCAAAATCGATCCCGATGCAATGTGCGAGGTCAAGTCCGTTCTTCTTAGTGCCCAATTTGGCGAGCAAAAAGTAAAGACTGACGAAACAGAGATGATCATCACTGTGTTGCAAGGTACGGCTGAGTTTTATGCAGGCCGGTTGAGCGCGCGCATGAGCCCTACCGAAGTGGCCAAGGCGTCGCAGCGAGTTTTTGCAGCGGACACCGGCAGCGATGACAATAGAATTGTCGTTGCCTGCATTGAAGCGCGGACAAAAATACGAAAAGAGACCGTTGATCAATTTAAGGCCGATGGGCCACAAAGCTAAAGGAGCTTATTTCATGCCTGCACTTAAACAAATTGTCGCGGCAACCGCGCTGCTGAGTCTGACAGCACCTGTTTTTGCTCAAACCCCTAAACCAGTGCCCGTTTCATCGCGCGCGCCTGCAAGTACGAGCCCGGTGAAGCCAGTGTCTCCGCCTGTTGCGCCGCCGGTTAAGGCAACGGTCGTCGATCATGATGCGCTGTGCTTCGTTTCAGGCGCACTTTTTGTCGTGCGTGTCCGTGAACGCAAAGACCTCGACGAAAAGACGAAGACACTCGTGGCAGATATCGACAAATCGGCAATTTTCTTTGTCGGCCGCCTTCATGCGCGCATGACGCCGCTAGCAGCAAAAAATGCCATCGACGGTGCACTTGGCGCTCCCGAGCTTCAGGGCGACAAAATGGGTGAGACGATTTTCAAATGCGATCAAGAGCGGCAAGCTGCGGTCTCCGCAATCCTATCTGCAAAATAAGGGCATTGTGTTTTGATTAAAAATCTCATTTGGGCAGCGTTTCTTGTAGGCAGCGCAGCATCACCGGTGCGCGCCGCGCCGTCCGATTTGGATGATGCCCAATCAAAGGGAAAAAAGGCTCTCGCGGCGCTCACAACCGGAGAGCGAGATACGGTGTGCTTCGTTGCCCTGAGTCAAAGTGTCACGACGCTCGACACGTACAAGGGCGAAAAAGATGCGGTCTTTATCTCGCTGCGCGCGAAGCTTCATGACGGCGAAACTTTTTACGCTGGGCGCATGACCGCGCAATATTCTGGAGATGCGCTTAACGCCGCGAAAACAAAAGCGATGGCAAAGGTAACTTCTCTGCGAGGCGATGAAGACGGCAGCTTGACCTTTGCGTGTCATACGGTGTTTATCGAGACAATCGCGACCGTGCCTTGAGGCTTAAGACACACGTGATCCGTCAGCGGACGAGTTGTTAATTTTATCCAATACGAGCACCCCCTTTTCCGGTTAATCCACCAACAGCCGACGGAGTGTCAATGTCGATGCTGTGTCGAAGCGTAAGGGGGAAGTTATCGTGTTTAAATTTACCGTAAAATGCATCTCAATCGCGGCCATCGCGACTCTCAGCTTTGCTACACCTGCCTTTGCTGACGCCGACGAAGACAAGGCAAAGGCTTTTCTTACGGGGTTGAGCCCTAGCGACCATGACGTGGTCTGTATTGCAGCGCTGGTCAAAGCGATGACCGTTCTCAAAGAAAAAAATACCGACGCTGATTTAATTGCCAAGCTTGACGATGCGACAGACTTTTATTTTGGACGTGTCTCGGGTCGCAGCCCCAATGGCCTTAAGCAGGCGATGAACAGCGGTATCAATGCATACGCAAATTCAGATTCGTCGATTTTGGGCAACATCATGATCCAATGCCACTCAGACTATATTGAGGCCCGCAAGGCAGTTTCATCTTCGATTAGCTAAGCAAATACGCTCTATCTCGTTTGCAACTTGGTCCTACGCTCATTAGGGCTTCGGCCATGACGCAACTCCAAATTTGGGCGGGATTGGGCAACCCGGGAGCATCCTATGCGATGCACCGGCACAATGTTGGCTTTATGGCTGTCGATACGATAGCCGAAACTTACAGGTTTAGCCCTTGGAAGCCTCGCTTTCAGGGGCTTTTCTGTGATGGGCGGATCGGTAACACGAAGATACTCCTGCTCAAGCCACAAACATTCATGAACGAAAGCGGGCGCGCCATCCGCGCCGCCGTTGATTTCTTCAAGCTCGACGCGTTGGCCGTGACCGTGCTGTACGATGAGCTCGATCTTGATCCCTTCCGTGTGAAAGTGAAAATCGGCGGTGGCGCGGCAGGGCATAACGGCATCCGTTCAACCATCGCACACATCGGGCCAGACTTCCGCCGCGTGCGGCTCGGTATCGGCCACCCAGGGCATAAGGATGCGGTCACTGGCTATGTGCTCGGAAATTACGGCAAGGCAGAAGCGGACGATCTGGCCGATATGCTCGGCGCGGTCGCAGCGGAGGCGCAGTGGCTGGCCGAGAGCAATGATGTCCGGTTTATGAGCGATGTAGCAGGGCGGCTCAAAAAGGATTAGTGTGGCAAGACTCGGGGAGGTGTTGCGTATGCGTCAAGTCATTGCAGTGTTGCTGGCCGCGGCGTTGGCGGGATCGGCAGTG
>JBEGTP010000242.1:0-6576 GCA_041179365.1 Pseudomonadota bacterium | reverse complement strand
CTTTTGCCAGTGATTTCACTTGGGCTTCTTCATAGCCAAGGTTGGCAAGATCACGGAACGCCACCAGCTTGAGGCTATGACAAGCGGAACACACTTCCTTGTATACTTGGTAGCCGCGCTGCAGCTGCGCATGATCAAATTTACCAAGCGGGCCATCACTTGAAAGCGCGAGATGCCGAGCTTCCTGGTGGAATTTATGCTCTGCCGTTTCGGGTGGTGGATCGGTAATGTAGGAATAGGTTCCCATGACGGCTGATATGAGCAGCCACCCTGAGAAGAACAGTCCAACAAAAAAGGCCCCAATACGAATCATGTCTGTTCAGTCCTTATTCGGCTGGCTGTAACGCGGGCACAGAGGCACCGAGCACAGAGTCAGTGATCGACCTTGGCAGCGGCTTGGGCTGCTCAATCCGCGAGATGATTGGAAGGATGATCAGGAAGTGCGCGAAATAATAGGCCCCCGCAATCTGGCTGATCAACACATATTCCGCCGAAGCGTGCGAGCCGCCGCACCATCCCAAAACCAAGACGCAAGGGATCAGGCCAAACCAAAAGAACTTGCGAAACAAGGGGCGATAATGGCCCGAGCGGACCGGCGAGCTATCAAGCCACGGCAAAACGAACAAAACACCAATCGAAGCGAACATCGCAAGCACGCCCAAAAGCGCCGCCGGGATGAAGAAGAAGTCCACAGTGAAGGCCCGAAGGATCGCGTAGAAGGGCCAGAAATACCATTCGGGTACGATGTTGGCTGGCGTCGAGCTTGGGTTAGCAGGAATGTAATTGTCCGAATGTCCAAGATAATTGGGCGCAAAGAACAGCAGCACCGCAAAAACGAGGAAAAACACCGCAACGCCAACACCGTCTTTTGCCGTATAATAGGGGTGGAATGGCACCGTATCCTGCTCATCCTTCACTTCAACGCCGGTCGGGTTTGACGATCCGGTCAAATGCAGCGCCCAGATATGGAGGATAATCACACCCAAAATGACGAATGGTAACAGGAAGTGAAGCGAGAAAAAGCGGTTCAGCGTTGCATCGCCCGGGGCGAAACCGCCAAGCAACCACGTTTGAATGGACTCGCCAACGAGCGGAATCTTGCCAAACAGGCCGGTGATCACTTTTGCACCCCAAAAGCTCATCTGCCCCCAAGGCAGAACATAGCCCATAAAAGCTGTCGCCATCATAAGCAGGAAGATGACCACACCAAGGAGCCACACCATTTCGCGCGGAGCCTTATAGGATCCGTAAAACAGCCCGCGGAAAATATGGGTGTAAACAACGATGAAGAACATCGAGGCCCCGTTCATATGCGCATAGCGCAAGAACCAGCCCGAGTTTACATCGCGCATGATCAGCTGTTCAACCGACAGGAAAGCAATATTCTCATTGGAAGCAAAGTGCATCGCGAGGATGATACCGGTGACAATCTGCACCATGAGCGCGACGCCCGCGAGCACCCCGAAATTCCAAAAATAGTTCAGATTACGCGGCACCGGATAGCCCGCGCCGATTGCGTTGTACATGAAACGCGGCAGCGGCAGTTTCTCATCGAGATACTGCATGAAAGGGTGCGCCGGCTGATAGTTTTTTGCCCAGGGAAAGCTCATCGCTGTAACCTCTTTAACCGACTTGAATGACTGTAGGAGACATGAAGGCATAGTCCGGAACCATCAGGTTCTTTGGCGCAGGGCCTTTGCGGATACGGCCGGCTGTATCGTAATGTGATCCGTGGCAGGGGCAGAAATAGCCGCCAAAATCGCCTTTGGTTTCGCCCGTTGCCGCACCAAGTGGAACACAACCAAGGTGCGTACACACGCCCATCGTGATCAACCACTGCTTGTTGCCGGCCTTCGTGCGTTCGTCGAGCGTCTGAGGATCGCGAAGCGAGCCGGTATCGACTTTTTCCGCCAGCGCGATTTCAGCGGGGAGCAAATGGCGCACGAAAAGCGGCTGGCGCCGAAACATCGTTTTAACTGCTTGTCCCGGTTTGATCGCCGCGAGTTCAACCTCAATTGATGATTCGGCAAGCACATCGGCCGACGGATTCATCTGATTAATCAGCGGCAGCACTATGGCTGTTGCGCCCGCACCTGCAAAGGCGCTGGCTGCAATGTTGATGAAATCACGCCGCCTTACGCCATCTTCGGCGTGCGGCTGATCGAGCGGTTGTGTGTCCGTCGCCATAGCTATCTTATGTGTCCCTAGAATTCTGACTGTGCCCCAATAAGCAGCCCCAACACCCAAATTACGGGCTAGAACGGACTCGCGGAACACCTTCCCCGGATCGTTGAATTTGCGCGCCTGATAGCGTTGTTAAGGGAAGATGCAAACCCGAATTTGTGCACCTTGAGTTGTTATAAACAAATCGCCTAGAGCATCACAATGCGATTAGCCCTTTTTCAGCCGGAAATCCCGGGCAATGTTGGTGCCATGCTCAGGCTCTCAGCCTGCTTCGGTGTGGCTGTAGATATTATCGAACCATGTGGATTTGTTTTTTCTGACAGCCGAGTAAAACGTGCTGGGATGGATTATATTGATCATGTCGACATGACCCGCCACGCGGACTGGGCTGCCTTTCAGAACCTGAAGTCCGGTCGAACCATCCTTTTGACGACCCGCAGCGAAACGAGCTTGTTTGATTTTGAGTTCCTGCCGAGCGACTCGCTTCTGCTGGGTCAGGAAAGCGCCGGAGCGCCGCCGGAAGTGCATCAAGCCTGCGACGCGAAGATCCGCATTCCGATAAAAGCGGGCTTAAGATCCTTGAATGTTTCGATGGCGGCGGGCATCGCGCTTTCCGAAGCGCTCCGCCAGATAGGACACCACAGCCAATGATTGACCTTGACCCGCAGCAAAGCGCCGCGCGCACATGGTTTGAAGCCCTGCGAGACCGGATATGTGCGGCCTTTACAGAAATTGAGCGCGAAGCCGGGAGCGACGCTTCGTTCGCCTATACACCTTGGAACCGGGATGACGACACGGAGGGCCACGGAGGAGGCGGCGTGCGCGGCGTTATGAAAGGCAAGGTCTTTGAAAAAGTTGGCGTCAATGTTTCAACCGTAGGCGGCGCCTTTTCTCCCGAATTTGCAAAGACCATCCACGGCGCAAGAGAGGACCCGAACTTTTTTGCTACCGGCATTAGCCTTGTTGCCCATATGGCGAACCCACACGTGCCTGCCGTTCATATGAATACGCGCTTCCTCGTCACTCAGAAACGCTGGTTTGGCGGCGGGGCAGACCTCAACCCTCCCCTCCCGTATGCCGACGACACACAGGCTTTTCATGCCAGGATGCAGGCCGCGTGCGCACCCCATGGCGCGGATTATTATGCGCGCTTCAAAAAATGGGCAGATGACTATTTCTGGATTCCCCATCGCGGCGTCCATCGCGGCGTTGGCGGCATCTTCTATGATCATATGGAATGCAAAAACGACGCTGAATTTGAAGCGCATTTTTCATTAACGCGTGATGTCGGCGAAGCGCTGCTTGATGTCTATCCGCAGATCATCCGGCGGCGCATGGCGCAACCCTTTACATCAGAGGAGCGCGACCAGATGCTCGAATGGCGCGGACGCTATGCTGAATTCAACCTCGTCCATGATCGCGGTACACTCTTTGGTCTCAAGACAGGCGGCAATATCGACGCGATTTTGATGAGCTTGCCGCCCGAAGCCAAATGGAGCTGATACTCTAATACCAAATTGTCACCGAGGGGTCTCGGCTTGAAGATGGTGATAGAGTTTGACTTGAAACACGCCGAAATAAATCGAAACGACTGCGGCCAAAATCCCCAAAAGCACAGCGAGTATGACGGCCACTAAGCCGTCCATGCCCACCGTTTTCGCAACGAGCATCAAGGCGCGGCCCGCGACGTTGATCAGCAGGTTTGAAAGCGAAGAATAGAGCAGCATTGTTGCGGCCACAATGCCAAATAGCTTTTGCCCGACGGGCTTGGTTGAGCGAAAAGCCCGTCCAAACACGGAAAATACTTGCGAGACCGCAACGTCTGACTCCATCAGAACCGGATAAAGTGTGAGCGTCCGCCCCGCGAGCCATACGCCAAGGGCGATCACGAGGAGTATAAGAAACGCCGTCACAGCGCCCAGCCGCGGTGGCGTCGCCAGCAAGTCTGCGCCGGAGAGTTGGGCAAGGATGGTCCCCAAGAACACCACACATAAAAGCACGAAGAAGAGTGCGAGCAGCAGCAGCGCGACCGAAGGCAAGCGCGCTACTGCAAGGCGCAAGGCCTCATTCACGCTCCGGCGATCACCAAGCGCTAACGCGGCTATCGACAATTGCCCAACAAGCGTGAGCAAGATCGCAACTAACAATCCTGCAAAGATCATGACCGTCGGCTCCGTCTGCGCCGCCACACTATTGCCGACCGATAGAAAGTTAAACATTGTGGCCAGTCCGCACGTTGCAAGCGAGAGCGGGAAAAGCAACGCCCATTCTTGCCGCGCCAGCGTTCGTGTTTCTGCCCAAATCTTACTGATTGAAATCATCGTTCCGCCCTTGGAATTGTAGCTGAGCGATGGCAGAGCGAGGCGCGATGAGCAAGCTTACAAAAATTGCGGGCGTTGAGTGGCACACAAGCGCCGGACTAACCGATTACGCCGAGGCCCTCGCGGCGATGGAAAGCCGCGTCTCTTCAATTGCGAAAGGCGAGGCTGCTGAACTAATCTGGCTACTGGAACATCCCCCACTTTATACGGCGGGAACCAGCGCGAAACCGGACGAGCTTATCGACGCCCGCTTTCCTGTGCATCTGGCCGGGCGAGGCGGGCGCTATACCTATCATGGGCCAGGCCAACGCGTTTGCTATGTCATGCTTGATCTCAACAAGCGGGGGCGCGACATTCGTTGCTTCGTCCACCACCTTGAAGGGTGGATGATCGCTGCGCTTGATCAACTTGGCGTAAAGGCGCGTCGTGCGCCGGACCGAATCGGCCTTTGGACGGACAGTCGCGGGGCCGAAGCGAAAATAGGGGCCATTGGTGTGCGCATGCGCAAATGGGTCAGCTTTCACGGATTCGCAATCAATGTTGCGCCCGATCTTTCCCATTTCGAAGGCATTATTCCGTGCGGTCTACCTGATTTTTCCGTAACGAGTATGAGAGATTTGGGCCAAAATAGCGATTTACCGGCACTTGATTTGGCTCTAAGTGACTGTTTTCCATCGTTTTTAAAAAAATTCGATTCCGCCATCAAAAATGCTTGAGTGTCGGAAAGAAATGTTTTAATCCCCACTTCGATTTGGGTGATTAGGGCGAACCGAATGCCCCAAGTCCTTTTCTGCCTAGGGAGTTTTAAGACATGAAAAAGCTGATGATTGTATCGCTGATTGCCGCCGCTGGTCTGACCGTTGCTGCGTGCAAGAAGGAAGCCGCTCCAGTTGACACGAACACGGTTGCTGTTCCTGAAGCTGACGCACTGAACGGCACTGCAAACGACACCATGGGTGACGTTAACGCAGTTGCTGGTGCGAACACAGTTGCTGCTGCGACGAACGCTGTTGCACCTGCTGCAAACGCTGTTGCGCCTGCTGCTGAAGCTGCAAACGCTACCAAGTAATCGCTTCACCGCGAAAACTTACGGGAAGGCCGTCCGGGTAACCGGGCGGCCTTTTCATTTGCGCCAAACGCGTTAGAGGGTTTTGCGATCGAAAATGGCGCAAAAGGACCGTTGAAATGAAAATGCTTTTTACGAGCGCGTGTTTCGCCTTAGCCATGTTTCTTTTGCCAAGTCCGGCGCAGGCACAGATATTTTATAAGGCCCCCGATTTTTCAGCACCACCCCTGACTGCGCTTGACCCTGTTTTTGATCTCGCCATGCCGGGCGCGACGCCGACTGAAATCAGCGCCGTCATAACATGGCATCTCCGCTCAGCGCTCAATCTTGCCGCGCTCCAATGCGGATTTCAGCCCATGCTCCGGACCAATGAGAGCTATGGCGCGCTGCTCGTGAATCACGTTGATGAGCTAAGTGCGGCTTATAAAACCGTATTTGGCTATTTTAAGCGGACGAAAAAAACACTTGGCCTTGCTGAAAAGGCGTTCGATAGTTTTGGCACGCGCACTATCAGCCATTATTCAACGGTCGGTGGGCAGCTTGGCTTTTGTCACATCGCGAGCGTCATCGGGCATGAAGCAAAATATGTCCCGCGCGGCAGCCTCCGCAGTTTTGCCCAAACCTATGTTCCGTGGCTCAGAAACGCGCAGAAGCCATCGCGCGAGGAGCAATTCTTCCCTCCCTATATTCCGCGTTCGCTCACACTCTACCCCTCGACAGACCGGGCGTGCTGGACCTCAAAGGGCGAATATCTGCTGAGCTGCCCCCTCACGCGCTAGTTTGTTTTCCAAGCGAGTTGACCCTCGCGAAGACTTCAAAAATCAAGGAATGCGCGCCGCGTCCAAGCAATCTAATGCCGAAGTTCGCGCTTGAGCTCGTAACGGCCATCGCGATATTCGCCAAATAAGTGACGAACTTCAGGATGGTCAACAGGGCCTTCATCGCCGTCGCTCACCAGATTTTGCTGGCTGACATAGGCAACGTATGACGCCTCACCATTTTCAG
>JBEGTP010000241.1:0-2727 GCA_041179365.1 Pseudomonadota bacterium | reverse complement strand
AAGCGAGCATCTTGGCCACGCCGCACAGCCGCTTGATTGTGGCCAACGGATCGGTTGATGAGGTGATCGGGATCGTGCAGGCCCGCGATCTTGTTGTGGCGCTCCTCAAGGGTCAAAAGATCAATCTTGCGGAATTGATGCGTCGAGTTCCCATCGTGCCCGATCAGGTCGACGCCATGGATGTCCTCGAAGCGCTCCGCCATGCTGATGTGCCGATGGCCCTTGTGCATGATGAATATGGCCATTTTGAAGGCATTGTAACGCCGGTTGATTTGCTCGCGGCCATCGCGGGCGATTTCGTCTCTGATCAGGATGAAGGGGATGACCCAGCAATGATTGACCGTGACGATGGAAGTTGGCTTGTCGCAGGCTGGATGCCTGCCGATGCGCTGGCAGAAAAAATCGGGCTCACCCTTCCTGAGTCGCGCGATTATGCCACTGTAGCTGGCTTTGCCCTTGACGTGATGAAGCGCCTGCCAAAAGAGGGCGAGCATTTTGAGGAGCAGGGCTTCCGCTTTGAGATCGTCGATTTGGACGGGCGAAAAATCGACAAATTGCTTGTCGCCCCGTTGGATGTTTAAATGGCGGTGCGGTCACTTTTTGCTACGTCGCTCTACGAACAAGCGCTCGACGACCCAGCACTGATCGCGGATTTGGAGCGTTCAATCCGCACGCTCGCGCGCGAAGATAAAGCGGGCAAAGGCTGGTGCCTCGAAAATGGCTATAGCGGCTATACGTCCTACGCCTCGTTGGATGATCTTCAACATCGAGACCCTGCCTTTGCGGACTTGAAGCGCGTCCTCGACCAACATGTCCGCGCTTTTGCTTCTGCTTGCCATTTTGATCTGGCGAAGCGCCCAAAGCTGGATAGTCTTTGGGTCAATATCCTCCGCCCCGGTGCTGTACATAGCGGGCATATTCATCCGCATAGTGTCATTTCTGGTACAGTTTACGTTCGCGTGCCGCCCGGTGCTGGCGCGCTAAAGCTGGAAGATCCGCGTTTGCCGATGATGATGGCCGCGCCAGGCCGCACAGCAGACGCGCCTGAAGCATTTCAGCCGTTTGTTTATGTTGCCCCAAAAAAGGGTAGTCTTCTGCTCTGGGAAAGTTGGCTTCGCCACGAAGTGGTGGCAGGGAATGCAAAGTCAGACCGCCTGAGCATTAGCTTCAACTATCGGTGATGCGAGTTTTGACGATTGACCCTGACGCGAGCGAGGATCAGACATGCGTTTGAAAAGCCAAGCCAGACTTTGCCTCGCACTGGCCATTGCGCTGTCACCGGCGTTTGCGCCTGCGGCCTCCCCATCGCAAATTGAGCCACAAAGCGCTGTTTTATCAACCGGCTCGGAGGTGGCTACATGGTCGATCTCCCCAACAACACTGTCTCATCAAACGCCGATTGTGTTCCTGCATGGGGGCCCCGGCCTTTACACCGAAGCCCGCCGCTTTGATGAAGGCGCGCCGCTTAGAGCCGCTGGGTTTCAAACACTTTATTTCGATCAGGCTGGGGGCGGGCGATCAAAGCGGTTGAAGGCCGGGGATTATTCGCTCGACCGCGCCGTCGCTGATCTGGAGGCGCTCAGGATTTATCTTGGCAAAGAGAAAATGATTCTTTGGGGCAATTCCTATGGAGCGAGCCTCGCGGCGATTTACGCCGTGCGTTACCCCGCGCGCGTCGCCGCCTTGATCTTAACGTCACCCGGAACATTTCCCGGGACAAAGCCAAAGCGAAATTATAGCCTTACAAACAATGCCAAGGCCGACTTGGGCAAAGCGGTAAGCGCCGCCGTCTCCAAAATTGATAGCAAAGGCGCCGCCGCCGAGGCCGAGATCTCACAAGGTGATGCAGGCATGCTCTTTGACACGGTTGTTGCGGCGGAGCTGACCGGTAGGATGGTCTGCAAAGGGGCAACCATCAGCCCACCTGCGCTTGCGGGCGGCGGCAATTTATTCGCCAACCGCATCTTGCTCAAGAGTTTGGAGCATCTCGCTTTCAACCCACAAGCCCAAAGGGGGATACCAACACTCATCCTTCGTGGGACATGTGACTTTCTTCCGCTGAGCAATGCTGAAGCCTATGGGCGGCTCTTTGGAACGGTCGTCACGACAATTGCAGCGAGCGGGCATGGGCTCCTCGAAAACCGCGCCGCGGTTGAGCGCGCCTTTCGCGATTTCGCGACCGGCCCGCTAGCAGCAGTAGAATAATATGCGAACGCCGCGCACTGGAGGCCAAATCCTCGTCGAGCAGCTCCGCATTCAGGGCTGCGACCGCATCTTCACGGTACCGGGAGAGAGCTTTCTTGCCGTGCTCGATGCGCTCCATGATGTACCCGAAATCCAAACGGTGGTTTGCCGCCAGGAGGGTGGGGTTGGCTTTATGGCGTGTGCTGATGGCGCGCTGACGGGGCGGCCGGGCGTGGCGTTTGTGACGCGCGGACCGGGGGCGACCAATGCCAGCATCGGCGTCCACGTGGCGATGCAAGATAGTCAGCCAATGATCCTTTTCATCGGTGACGTTGATCGCGGCATGCGTGACCGTGAGGGCTTTCAGGAGGTCGACTTCGGCACCATGTTTGCGCCGCTGGCAAAGCTTGTGTTGCGGATCGATGATGCGCGGCGGATACCCGAATATGTCGCACGGGCCTATTCTGTGGCTATGTCAGGCAGGCCGGGCCCAGTTGTTGTTATCTTGCCTGAAGATATGCTTTGCGACCGAGCAGACGCGGT
>JBEGTP010000240.1:0-2605 GCA_041179365.1 Pseudomonadota bacterium | reverse complement strand
TCCTCATATTCAGGCGTCAAATAGGCAACGGTCTGCGCATAGCTTTCATATTCGAGCATTTGTTCGATAGTCGAATTTGAAGATTTGTTGAGCAAAGTCTTGGTCATCGCCATTGCGGTAGGTGACCCCTTGACGATGGTCGCGGCGATCTCATGGGCTTTAACGAGGAGTTGATCGGCAGGGACGACATGGTTGACGATGCCAAGCGCAAAGGCTTCTGCCGCCGTGATCTTCTTGGCGGTGTAGCAAAGCTCCTTCGCCTTGGGCAGGCCGATAACGCGCGATAAAAGAAAGAGACCGCCAAGATCAGGCACCAGACCAACACGTGCGAAGCTCTGCGCAAAACTTGCTCCCTCGCTCGCCACGATGAAATCGCAGGCGAGCGCTATGTTGAAACCAGCGCCAGCTGCAGGGCCATTGACTGCCGCGATCACTGGCTTTTCAATATTGTAAAGCGGCTGAAGAATATCCTTCAATATCCAACGGTGCCGCGCACGGCGTTCAAGCGGAGTCGCATCGTCCTTGCGGGCCTTGAGATCAGCGCCTGCGCAAAAGCCGCGCCCGGCTCCGGTAAGGATGATGCAGCCAATATCGGTTCTTGTCGCGACTTCGCCAAGCAAGGCCTGCAATTCCTGATAAAGCTCGTCGGTAGTGGCGTTGAGTGCATCGGGGCGATTGAGCGTAATCGTGGCGATGCGGTCGCTGACGTCGAAAAGGAGGGTATTGAAGGTCATCTGCGTGCTCCATGCAGGGTTAATTCAGGATGTTCGCCCACTGGTTCAAACGATATATCGCCATCCATTGAGTCTGGGATCGCCCACCAATCGTCGGGTATACGCATCGGGATGCGTGAATCGTGCGCGGGGACAACAATATCAGCATGGTCGAGCACACGCTGCATCGCTGCGACCCATTCGAACTCGGTGCTGCTGCGAATGTCGCCGGGCAAGAAGGTGTCAGATAGATAGCGCTTCGGGTTCCGTGCCGCGCGGGGGTCTGCCGGGTACCAATAATGATAATGATCTCCAAGGTCAGATACCAAAGCAACCTTGCCCTTTGCCGTCGTGACGATAGGCACCTGAAATCCTGCCGTGTGCGAGGGGACCTTCAGGAGGTGGAACCCCTCCATCAGTGTAAAATCCCCATCGATATACTTGATCGCCTTTGGCCGTTTGCGGCCTACTACCTCAATCAGTATGTCGCGCGGGTAATAGATGCGCTGGGTCGGCGAGGGGTCAACGGCGTGGAATATCTCGTCGCGCTGGATGACCGCACAAGCATTGGGGAACAGGTCAAGATTTGACGCATGGTCAAAGTGAAGATGGGTTAAAACGACATAGTGGATATCATCAGGCACCAGCCCTTCTGCAGCCAGCGCCTGTATGAGTGCTGGATGGCCGCCACCAACGCCGTCCACTTTGAGGGTCGCGCGGACATGAGCAATCTCTCTGATGCCGCTATCGACAAGGATATTGACCTCGCCATTCTGCACCAGCCAAACATGCACCGGATCGCGCATTATCGATCCGTGATGCGGCAGATAGAGCTCGCCTATTTTGAGGCTCGCGATAGTGAACATCAGCCTTCAATCACTTCAAAACGCTCGATATCCTTCAGCGACCCAATGCGCGCGCCTGTCGTCCAAATTGCGCGGACGCGTGCACCCGGCTTAATCTTGAGCTTGGCCGATGCAATGTCGTCAATATCGATCATATGGATGAGCCGCGTTGAGGCCCCATCAAGCACGATTTCGGCATAAGCATATGGCGGAGACCGGGTCTGGCCAATAAATTCCATATTGATGATAGAGCAGCCACGAATGGTGCCTGTATCGGCACAAGTTTTCCAGGTTCCTGTGCGCTTGTGCGTTATATCGTCAATCTCACGCGGCGGGAGCAGAGCATCATCGCCGTTCGAGGTGCGAACACCCAATATCCGACCGTGCGTTTTGATTTCGTCAAACATCCGACCATAATAGGGTCCGTAGGCGTGCTCGTAGGCCAGCGTCATCGACGAGGGAACAACCTCGATCGGACTGGCTGTTTCCACAAGGGAACGGATCAACCCAATCGGAGCATCGGGCGCCACGCGGAAGCCCTTGATCGCCAGAATCGACGTTTCAACGCCTTCCGCCCATTCTGCCTCAACCCGCAGCCCGGCGGTAAGCGCTGAAATCTCACCCAGAATGATGTGCGGGAATTCATTGTCGCAGCCGTCGAGCTGGATCAGCCCGATAATATTATCCCCAACCTGAGTGAAGGCCGTGAGCTCACCAGTATGCGGTACTTCGACAAACTCATACCGATCTTCCCCATCGACAGGCGAGAAATCTTGCGCGGGGACAATCACCAAGCCATCGGCGAATCGCGTACCAACGATGCGGCGATTGCCTATCTCCGCGAGGAATGTGCCCGCTGCGCGCCCCGGCGTCAGCGTATAGGGCATACTGATTTCGCTGTGGAAGGCGCCGAATTCGATTGGCTGTGTATCAGGTGCGTATAGCATGTCTTTTCCCCTATGCCCCAAGCACGGCGCAGCCGCGCAGATTAGCCCAGCCGCCACCCGATTGAACGAGGGCAAGCTTGGCATCTTTGATCTGGTGGTT
>JBEGTP010000239.1:0-2606 GCA_041179365.1 Pseudomonadota bacterium | reverse complement strand
GTGGAAAATGAACGGCGCGTCTGGGCTGGTAAACCAAGCAAGCGCGGGATTGTAAATGAGGGGCGTGATGAGCGATCCGAGCGCCATGATGGCCGAGGCAAAGCCTTGGAC
Organism: Pseudomonadota bacterium; assembly: GCA_041179365.1. GTDB lineage: Bacteria > Pseudomonadota > Alphaproteobacteria > Sphingomonadales > Sphingomonadaceae > Aquisediminimonas. The sequence goes on along the minus strand of JBEGTP010000239.1, from coordinate 2,495 downwards.
TTCGCCTTGGGTCGTGGCGCTTGCCCGGCGCGTCATCATCGCGGTTAGATTGGGATGAACCAGTGATTGGCATGCCATGAACGGAATGAGGGCTAGGACCAAAATAGGATAAGATGCCGCTGCTATGCCGAGCATTGCAAAAATGGCGCCTAAGATGCCGATGACGGCAGTCTTGCGTTCCCCGAAGCGCGCGACAGTCCTTGGTAGAATGAGGATTTGCATAAGGGCCATGCAAAGGCCAACGAGCGCGAGCGACCCTCCGACCAATCCCGGAGACCATCCGAACCTGCCAATTGTGAAGTAATTCCAGGTCAGCGGGTAAACGAGGCTTGAGGATTGCCAAAAGAAATAGGCGATTGAAATCGGGATAATACCCGGGAGGTGGCGCACATGTTGCAAGGCACCGACAGGATTGGCGCGCTTCCATTCAAAGGGGCGGCGGTTCTCGGGCTTGAGCGTTTCCGGGAGAGCAAACCAGCCGTAGAGCACGTTGAGCGCCGCGAGCGACCCAGCGACATAGAAAGGAACACGCGGGCCAAATTCCCCGAGCAATCCGCCCAAAATAGGCCCAAGAACAAAGCCGATGCCAAAGGACGCGCCCAAAAGGCCGAAATAGCGCGACCGTTCCTCGGGCTCAGTAATATCTGCGATGACCGATTGGGCGGGACCGTTTGAGGCTCCAAACATGCCGGACACTGCACGCGCCAAAAAGACCCAAGTTAGCGTCGGCGCGAAGGCAAGCACGAAAAAGTCGATCGCAAACCCAGCCAGAGAGCCGAGCAAAACTGGTCGCCTTCCGATCCTATCAGAGAGATTGCCGAGGATTGGCGAAAAGACAAACTGCACGGCCGCAAAAACAAAGGAGAGATAGCCACCAATCGCGGTTGCCCGGCTGATCGGCGCACCCGATAGCTCCATCAACAAGCGCGGGACGACGGGCACGATAATCCCAAAGCCAATGGCATTGATCACCATCGTCGCGAGGACGAATTTGATTGCGGGTGGAATGGGCGGTTTAGAAATCGGACGCCCCTATCAATTGACGATGTTGGAGCGGGCGAAGGGAATCTAATCACCCGCTTGAACACCTGATATTTGGTTTGTTTGATAGCCGCAATCAAAATGAGGCCCCCAAATAGGCCCCCAGAAAATTTCGCTGCCACTTTCACTGTGTTGGGCAGCATGGTCACCGCGCCAGCAGATTACAAAGCTGCAACAGCATCGGCTCCGTGTCGCCGCCGATACTTCGCAGCATTCCTCGGCAATTGCCAGTGCTGTTTGCCTCGCATATGGCAGCCTGCCTAAATGGCAGAAAATTCCCGATTGGCCGCTCCAAAAATCCCGATTGGCCGCTTGCAAAATCCCGATCAGCCGCTAGATAGTTCCCGATTGGCCGGAGAATGACTGATGTATCCCCGTTACGCCGCAGACCGCGCCCGGATGATTCTGGCCGACACGCCAATCCTCGGCCTGATTGGACCGCGCCAGTCCGGCAAAACGACATTGGCTAGGCAGTTAGAGCCGGATCGGCGTTATATCACGCTTGACGATCCCAACACTCTCGCTGCTGCCCTCGCCGATCCCGTCGGGACAATTCGCCGCCTCGACACGGTGATCATCGACGAAATCCAGCGCGCGCCCGCTTTGATGCTGGCAATCAAGCAATCAGTGGATGCAGACCGGCGGCCGGGGCGGTTTCTGGTGACGGGTTCAGCCAACATCGTCACCACGCGCGGCATTCAGGACTCGATGGCAGGGCGCATCGAAAATTTGCGGCTGCTGCCGTTGAGCCAGGACGAACTTGCAAACCAAGGGCCAGCGCATTTCCTTGACCGTCTCTTTGCCGGTGAGCAATTCGCCCCAACCGGGATAGATCACACCATCGTTCACCGCGTTCTGACCGGCGGCTATCCCGAAGCGATCGCGCGCCCGGATGGTCGCAGGCGGCGCGACTGGCTTGCCGCCTATATCAATGTGCTGGCCGAACGCGATCTGCCGGATATTGCCACTATCGAACGCGCCGCAGATGTGCCGCGCTTTTTCAACTTGCTGGCAACGCTAAATGGGCAGTTGATCAACGCGAGCGCAATGGGAACGCGACTCAAGATCGACCGCAAGACGGCGCTGCGCTATCTCGGCCTCGCCGAACAGCTTTTCATTGTCCGCAGTCTGCCCGCGTGGTCGAATAACGCCCTCAAGCGGTTGGTCAAAGCCCCCAAACTGCATTTCATCGACAGCGGACTCGCTGCTGCTTTGAGAGGAGTTACACCAGAGCGCATCGCAGCTGACCGGACGGCATTTGGCAGCTTGCTGGAGAGTTTCGTTCTCGCCGAACTGGAAAAGCAATCAGGCTGGTCGGAAGGCCGCTACGCCTTCTCGCATTTCCGGGACAAGGATGGCGTTGAGGTTGATATCATCGCCGAAGATGAAGCCGGTCGAATAGTGGGTATTGAGGTCAAGGCATCGGCAACAGTCACGGCTTCTGATTTTGCGGG
>JBEGTP010000238.1:0-7820 GCA_041179365.1 Pseudomonadota bacterium | reverse complement strand
GTCCGACCCAAAGAGCGATCATTCTCGGCAAAGGCGGTGCGCGCCTCAAACAAATTGGATCACTGGCGCGCGAAGAAATTGCAAAGTCCCTCGCCTGCCGCGTCCACCTTTATCTCCACGTCAAGGTCAACCCGAAGTGGGAAGATGATCGCGGCCTTTATCGCGACATGGGCCTTGATTGGGTGGAGTGATTCTAACTTGCTGCGCTTTGGCCTAAATTAAATTTGTGTCCTCTGCGCTTGCTAAGTAATCCGCCATCGCCCGAGAAAACACCGATCTGGAACTTCTTTCCCAGAACAGGACAGCTTGGGTCTCATTTTGATGGAAGAGCCTAACGCGGAGTTAACCGGCGTCACCAATTGGATAACGCGTTCTAAACCAGTAATTTACGCCCTTCGTATAGACAGATGTGAGATACCTAACATCGGTCCAGAGTTCTTTCGAAGGTCACATTGATTATGGCAAGCGTTGCATCACAGAATATAGCACAGGTTCAGGTTGCGCAGATGCTCGAGACGCTCGCTCGAAGTGACGGGACGTTGGGCCATGCCTATCTCGCAAGCGCAGACGCGTTTGCCGGTCGCCATGTTGCACGCAATCTTGCTGATATCGTCCACCATCTTTGTCTCTTGCACGGCAGACACCCCGGGGTTGTCGATCACGCTGGCAATCACACAGTGGAAGTCGCTGCTCGCGACTGGCTCATCGCAGCCATTGATGGCTTTTCGGCAGAGCGCCTGCTCTTGACCAAGCTCGTCGTCGCGGTTGGCCCCTTGCCCTCAACGCCGGGCCAGGCCGAAAGCGAATCTGCCGTGCTTAGCCAACATCATGCGCTCGATATGCTCGCGCAATCTGACCGGCGGGGCTGTGCCTTTGGCGCAGCAGCGGCGCTCGTGATGGATTGGTGGGCGGTCCGCACACCTCTTGAGCAAGCCGCAAAGCGTTTCAATATCGATTATCCGGCTTGTACTTTGCCGAGCGCGGATGTCACGCTAGAGGCCGTCACACGCGTTGGCGAAACAGCGGCAGTTGAACGCGCCATCACTTTTGGTGCGCAGCAGCTCTTTGGGCAGCATCGCGGCCTTTGGGATCTCCTTGAAGCGCGCCAAATCGCCCGCGGAGAATACTAAAAGCGGCCAGTTTTTCCCGAAGGGGCTTGCGCACACACCTCTCCATGCCTAATCGCTCACGGGTACTTTACGTTCACGTCAAGGATAGGCACGCCCAATGCGTTTTACCGGAACCAAGGATTATGTAGCAACCGACGATTTGAAGGTTGCCGTAAACGCGGCTGTGACGCTGCGCCGCCCACTGCTCATTAAAGGAGAACCGGGCACCGGTAAAACAGTGCTCGCCGAGGAAATCTCTAAGGCTTTGGGTGCGCCGCTGATTAGCTGGAATATCAAAAGCTCTACAAAAGCACAGCAAGGGCTCTATGAATATGATGCCGTTGCGCGTTTGCGGGACGGTCAGCTTGGCGACGAGCGCGTCCATGACATAGGAAATTACATCCGCAAAGGAAAACTCTGGGAAGCCTTCACATCTGAAGCCCTGCCAGTTCTTTTGATCGACGAAATCGACAAAGCTGATATCGAATTTCCCAACGATCTGCTGCAAGAACTCGATCGGATGGCGTTCGATGTGTATGAAACGCATGAAACGATTGCGGCTAAAGAGCGCCCGATCGTCATCATCACCTCGAATAACGAGAAGGAATTGCCCGACGCGTTTCTCCGCAGGTGCTTCTTCCACTATATTAAATTTCCAGACAGAGAGACGATGCAAGCCATTGTCGATGTTCATTTTCCGGGCATCCAGAAAATCCTAGTCGGCAAGGCGATGGACATTTTCTATGACGTCCGAGAAGTCCCTGGCCTCAAGAAAAAGCCTTCGACGTCTGAATTGCTTGATTGGCTCAAGCTGTTGCTCGCAGAAGACATGCCCCTTGATGTCCTCCAGAATAGGGACCCGACGAAGGCCATACCGCCTTTGCACGGGGCCTTGCTCAAAAATGAGCAGGATGTCATGCTCTTTGAGAAATTGGCTTTCATGGCGCGGCGTCAAGCCTAGGAGAATTGCTCTGGCCCGAGGGTATACGCAGCAACAAAAGGGTAAGCTTATGATGACGCGTATTTTTACAGCGGTTGCCTTAGTCTTTTTGGTCGCGCTGCCTCGAGTGGCGAGCGCCCAAAGTGTCGCTTGGACGATCGGTGACAAGGCAATAACGCACGCCTCCTCGGGCCTCAGTGCCCAACGCAAAATCGGCCCCTTTGGCTATAAAGGCGTTACGACTTTCTCGAAGCCGCAAGAAGGGCTCGACACCGCCGCACAGTGGGAAACTGCTGACGGTAAAAGCGCGATTACGCTTTATGCGTATCTCCCTACGCTCGGCGATGAAGGCTTGGCGTTTATTGCCACTGATCGCGTGATCCGCTCTCGCTTTGGCACCGCGACAAAGCTGGCCAATGACATGCTGGTTAGTGTTGGCGGTGTTCCTGCAGGGGCTCGTGTCGTGGACTATGATGGTGCGGTCGGCACCGGTGGATTTTCAGGCCCGCTGTGGACCGCGTTTTCGGTCCTGAGGGCCGGAGATTGGCTGATCAAAATTAGAGTTAGTGGGCCTGTAGCCCAGAAATCGGTGTTGAAATCGGCCCTCACTCAGCTCTTGGGGGCGCTCAAGTTTAGTCCGGCAAATCTGCCGCAGACTATCCACAAAATCACGGTATCGCCGTGTACGACCGAAGGGCAGTTTCCAGCAGCAAAGCGCGTGACACTTTCTCCCGAAGAAATTGTGAAAGACGTCCAGCTGATTTCTGGCCTTGATTTTGGTGCGACCGACAAGGCTGGAAAGCGTGCGTACATTAAGCGGATGCCCGATGCATTTTGCTATGACGAAAGCGCAACGCCACCTGGCCAAAGCTACGCCGTTCTCTATCCGCTCAAAGGGCGTGTGCGCGGCACAATTACCGAAACAGCGATGATTATAATCTTTGGGGATTCTGGGACGTTGCTTGAGGTTTCGCAGACTGATCGAAGCCAGCCCCGCTACGTCATGATTCTCCACAGTGTGGGCGAAGCCAATTTCATGTCCTATGTCGACGGCCCGTTAAACAGCGCGCAAATCGCGGCGATTGTCTCTGGTAAGGATGATGGCATGGCAAAATTCATCGCTGGTTATGATGTAAAGGCCAATGGCGAAGTCGCGGGCTATGTCATAGGCTTGAAGAAATAATGATTGAAAGCTGCTGCTAGATGTTTTTCAACTTCCTTGACGAACTCCGCTTTGCGGGCATTCCTGCGAGCCTGAAGGAGCATCTCATTTTGCTTGAGGCGCTTGATCGGGATGTGATTGAGCGGACCCCCGAGGAGTTTTACTATCTCTCTCGCGCGGTTTTTGTAAAAGATGAGGGGCTGCTCGACCGATTTGACCAAGTGTTTAATAAGGTTTTTAAGGGGCTCCTCACCGACTACGGCGTCAACGCCCAGGACATTCCTGAAGACTGGTTGAAAGCCATTGCCGAAAAATTTCTGACCGCTGAAGAGATGGAAGCGATCAAATCGCTCGGATCTTGGGATGAGATTATGGAAACGCTTAAAAAGCGTCTCGAAGAACAACAAAAGCGGCACGAAGGGGGCAGCAAATGGATTGGCACAGGCGGAACATCACCCTTTGGCAATAATGGCTATAATCCCGAGGGCGTGCGGATTGGCGGTGAAGGGGGAAAGAAGCGGGCCCTAAAAGTTTGGGAAAAAAGGGAGTTTGCCAATCTTGATAACACCAAAGAGCTCGGGACTCGCAACATCAAGATCGCGCTTCGCCGTCTGCGCAAATTTGCGCGAACGGGGTCTGCTGACGAACTTGATATTCCTGCGACAATTGACGGTACCGCCAAACAAGGCTGGCTCGATATCCATATGCGGCCTGAGCGCAAAAATGCGATAAAAGTGTTGCTTTTTCTGGATGTCGGCGGGTCAATGGATCCCTTCATAAAGCTATGCGAAGAGCTTTTTAGCGCGGCGACATCTGAATTCAAAAATCTAGAATTCTTCTATTTCCATAACTGCCTCTACGAGGGCGTTTGGAAGGACAATAAGCGCCGCTTTGCTGAGCGCACGCCGACTTGGGATATCCTGCACAAATATCCAAATGATTATAAGGTTGTTTTCGTAGGGGACGCTGCAATGAGCCCTTACGAAATCAGCCATCCTGGTGGATCAGTTGAGCATTTCAACGAAGAAGCTGGAATCGCGTGGATGCAGCGAGTCAATAACACCTACCCGGCGGCGGTCTGGCTCAACCCTACGCCTGAGCAACACTGGGGCTATTCGCAATCAACCAAACTCATCAAAGAACTGATGAAAGACCGGATGTACCCCCTCACCCTCGAAGGGCTTGATGATGCCATGCGCGAGCTCGTTCGCAAGCACGGCTAAACAGCCTGTAATCAATAGAGCAAGTAGGGCTGCCGCGCGGAGCGCCATGCGGCCTCGTCGGCGCGCGCAAGCGCGTCTAGGTCAGCAGGCATAGCCGCCGCATCATCGACCCACTCACGGAGCAGCGGACTGCCGTTTATGACGTCAATGGGGAGCTTTCCAAAAGCATATTCATAAGGAAAATCCCGCCAGAGTTCGTAATCGGGATAGAGCCGCCGGATTGCTTTAAACGCAAGTGCTTGGAGCCGCCAAGGTTTGAAAGTGTCGTGATCATACACTGGACCTTCAGCGTGGATGTGAACGCCCCGACAAAGCTGATGGACATGTTTATGAAATGTTGGTTCAAACGTGCAGTCACGCAGGATGCAGCCTTGAAGCCAATCGGGCGCGAGGGCCTTCATTTCATCGACTACGGCGCGCGAATCGATGTCAGGTGCCCCGAAAAGCTCGAGCGGACGCGTTGTCCCCCTCCCCTCGCTCAGTGTCGCCCCTTCGAGCATCACCGTGCCTGCATAGCAGCGTGCCATATTAATGTTTGCCGCATTGGGGCTTGGGTTGATCCAGATTCTCTCGTCAGAAGGCCAGCCAAAACCAGGTGCAGCATCTGGCGCATAGCCTTCCATTTCAATCACCTTGAAATCAACATCAAGCTTGAAGTGATCGATAAACCAATGGCCCAGTTCTCCTAGAGTCAGGCCGTGCCGCATAGGGATGGGGCCCGCGCCCACAAAGCTTTCCCATCCGGCACGCAGCATCAGGCCTTCGACCGGCCGTCCAGCCGGGTTCGGGCGATCAAGCACCCAGACTGACTTTCCGAGTTTGGCCGATTCTTCGAGCACGAACAAAAGTGTCGTGATGAAAGTATAAATGCGGCACCCAACGTCTTGGAGATCAACCAAGATCGTATCGAAGCTGCTCATCATTTGCCCCGAGGGGCGTCGGACTTCGCCGTAAAGGCTAAAAACGGGAATACCGTGATCAGGATCCGTGTAGTCCTCGGTTTCCATCATATTATCTTGTTTGTCACCGCGCAGCCCATGCTGCGGCCCGAAAGCCGCCGAAATGTTAAGCTCTCCAAGTGCGATGAGGGCATCAAGGCTGTGCGTAAGACTTGCTGTGACCGAGGCTGGATGCGCAAGCAACGCGACCCGTTGGCCATGGAGGGGTGCGCGCAGCGCCGGGTCTGCCAAGAGGCGGTCTATACCAAATTTCATGAATGCTCTGGTGCCGCAAGTGAAAGCGCAAAGCAATCCGGATGGTGAAAATCTGGCGGACCAGGCGGGTGTTTAAGTGCCCAATATGATTTTGAGCCATCACGCGCTTCAATAACAGCCGAGAGTGCGATCTCAGAAAAAGGGCCCATTGCGGTGAAGGCGGCGCTGACCTCAAGGCGTTCCGCCGTCACGTCTGAAGAAATAGCGGGCGGTCTGGGGGGGGTAGCGTTGGCCATTCCCATTCGGTAGTCGCTAAAATAATAGCAGGCCCACTGCGTTGATGGACTGAAATTATATTCCGTATATCCCCCGTTTGCGTCGGCTAAAAAGACCTCAAAACAGGTCATTTGCCATAAATTATCGGCGCGCTCTGGCACAGCGATGGTCGGAATTTTGAGCAAAGCAGTGGTCCCAAAAACTGTGTATTGTGCCACATATTGGCCGTCGCCACGGTCAGTGAGTTCGACGAACAGCTCAATGACAATTGAACTGGGCTCTGATGGGTGTGGTTGAAGCGAGAAGCGCGTCATCAATCCATCCACGCCGCGAGCGCTTGATGGAGCGTTGCGGTTGCTTCGGGTGGCCTCACTGCCAAGGCGGGTGTCAGTGTAACAGGAACGAGCGTGCATCGCTGAATTGCAGCTTCGGCCAAAAGAGCGGCGGTTGCACCTTCACCGCTGTCCACGTCGAAACCTGTGGCAACCTGAATGCCGCTGCCTTGTGCCAAAAGTTCGGGGCTTCCAATCCTCCAAGCCGGAATGGGCGCAATTCGGGGGCGGATGATGATGCCAAGAAATCCAATGACTACGAATGCAGCACTTTCCAACCCAGATTTGAGGCGAACCTGCCGCACGGCTTCGACATAGATTTGAAGCAGAACATGCGCAGCTTCGTCAATGACCAGATCGGGGCCCTGCAATCCCATCGTGCTCGCATGTTGGCGCGCCGTCGCGATCAAATCACAGAGCGCCGGTGTTAATGTTACGCTATGTTCTGCCAAAATTTGGCACACACCAAGCCCATCTGCGACGATTGCGGCTGCGACGATACTGTCTCCGCTATCGCTTCCCATCACTCCAATCGCGTGCATGCTACCCAATCCTTTTTCACCATGCTAGACGCCCTTCGCATCAACAGAGAGCATCATGACAGAATACAAATCAGATCTCCTGCGTCTACTGCAAGAACGCGGCTATATCCATCAAGTGACAGATTCGCATGCGCTAGATGCGCTCGCTGCCACAGAAATCGTGCCAAGCTATATTGGTTTTGATCCGACCGCGCCGTCGCTCCATGTCGGAAACTTGGTTTCGATCATGCTCTTGCGGCGGATACAACAGGCTGGGCACAAGCCCATCGTGGTTTTAGGCGGCGGTACAGGTAAGATCGGTGACCCATCTGGTAAGGATCAAAGCCGGCAGCTGCTAACTCCAGAAAAGCTCAACAGCAATATCGCGTCAATTCAGAAGAGTTTTGAAAGCTTCCTTTCCTTTGGTGCTGGCCCCACCGATGCGGTGATAGTCAACAATGCCGAGTGGCTCGACGCGTTGGAATATATCCCCTTTCTCCGCGACGTCGGATCGCATTTCACGATCAACCGCATGTTGTCTTTTGATTCTGTAAAGCTGCGACTGGACCGCGAACAGCCGCTTACCTTCCTTGAATTCAACTATATGATTCTCCAGGCCTATGATTTTCTTGAACTGGGTCGACGTTTGGCGTGTCGCTTGCAATTGGGCGGCTCTGACCAATGGGGCAATATCGTCAACGGTATCGAGCTCAATCGCAGGATCGACGGGCGCGATGTATTTGGTCTCACCACGCCGCTGATTACCACGGCAGATGGCGCAAAAATGGGCAAATCTGTATCGGGCGCAATTTGGCTCAATGACGATCAGCTTCCCAATTATGACTATTGGCAATTCTGGCGCAACACGCAGGATCAGGATGTTGGGCGCTTCCTGCGACTCTTTACCGATTTGCCGATGGCTGAAATATCCAAACTGGAGGCGTTAGAGGGCGCTGAAATCAACGCAGCGAAGATTGCCTTGGCGAACGCAGCGACAAGCCTGTGTCGCGGCGAGCCTGCTGCAATCGCCGCAGCCGAAACAGCAAGAAAGACTTTTGAAGAGGGCTCTGCTGGCAGCGACCTACCCTCATTAGCACTCAGCG
>JBEGTP010000237.1:0-13138 GCA_041179365.1 Pseudomonadota bacterium | reverse complement strand
ATCGATTAGCCGTTATAATCAGCATAAGCTTATGAAGTGAGATCATGAATGTCGCGCGCGTATTTAAACGATTTGGCTGCCTTTGTTGCCGTGGCGGAAGCGCGGAGTTTTACGCGGGCTGCAAAACGGCTTGGCATTTCTCAATCCGCGTTGAGCCATACCATGCGCGGGTTAGAAGAAAGGCTGGACGTGCGGTTGCTTGCGCGCACGACGCGCAGTGTTTCACCGACCGAAGCGGGCGAGCGCTTGCTGCAAACTGTCGGACCACGATTCACCGAGATCGACGCCGAAATTACAGCGCTGGCCGATTTGCGGAATAAGCCTTCGGGTATAATTCGTATTACGACGTCAGAACATGCAGCACGCAGCATTTTGTGGCCGGTTGCTGAGTCGCTCATGCAGCAAAACCCGGAGATGACTTTTGAAATCAACATTGATGGCCGCTTCGTTGATATCGTTGCAGAGCGATTTGATGCTGGGATTAGGCTTGGAGAGTCGATTGAAAAAGATATGGTTGCCGTGCGCATCAGTCCTGATTTGCGAATGGCGGCGGTAGCATCTCCGGCTTATCTCGCAGTTCATGGTGTTCCGGTATCGCCGCAAGATCTTTCGGCCCATAAATGCATCAATCTGCGCTTTCAGACGCGAGGTGACCTTTATGCTTGGGAGTTTGAAAAGGAAGGCCGCGCGATCAACGTACGTGTCGAGGGTCCGCTTATCCTCAACAACACTAGCTTGATCTTGAACGCCGCAGTGAACGGGCACGGCATCGCCTTTATGCTCGAAGACTATGTTGCCGATCAGCTCGCCACGGGAGAGCTGGTCCGAGTGCTGGCGGATTGGTGTGAACCTTTTGGCGGCTATTATCTTTATTACCCAAGCCGCAGACAACATCTCGCAGCTTTTACACTGCTAGTCGAAGCCTTGCGGTCGCATTATGCTTCAACCATGGTATCCGTTCCAAGTTCACATACGCAAGGGAGACTAGGATGAATTCCAAATTCTGGGTCGGCCTAGCCGCCTATGTCGCGCCTAGCTTTCCTTTGGCCTATGCGTGGCATCTCACCACGTTTGCTGAAAACTACAAAGCGCTTGACTTGCTGCGGCCTGACGTGATTTTGCCGTTCGGTTTCATCACGATGCTGATCCAGGGTGCGCTGTTTTCTTGGGCATATCCAAGGCTATTCAGCACCGCGCGGCGTGACTGGGCCTCCAGCGCACTTAAATGCGCCTGCACTTTTGCACTCCTTGCTTGGAGCTATGCGGTGCTCGCCGTTGCCGCGAAGATTCAGATGGCTTCGGTGCACGACTTCATGCTGCTCGAAACCGGCTGGACGATGCTGCAATTTGCCGTAACCGCGCCACTTTTGGCACTTGCATGGCGCGATCCGCGCTGAATCGGCTATTTCTTGGTCAACCCCTCAGCCAGATCAAGCTGTACTTTCCAAGGGTCCGCGCCGCTCACAGCGCCCCGATCTGTCGTAAAATCCATAACAGGTTGCGTGGCATCAAATTTCCCCCAGCGCGGAAGTCCTGCGCCATTGGGATTGCCGCGCTTGACGAAATTGACAACATAGGCGCTGATCTGTGCAGCCGCCCGAATATCAGCGGCCGTGAGTTTGTCGCCGTATTTCGCTTTCACTGTGTTGAAGAAAAAGGGAATATCGCTTGCGTGACCCGCGCCCATACCTGGGGCTCTAATCGACTCAGCAACATAGCCAAAGCGGTAATGCCACACCGTCTGGCCAGCAGCGGCATAGCGCGAAGCGACATACCGTGCGGGTTCAATCATGCCGCGAATGCCGCCGATTTTGAAAATCAGAGCTTGGAGGGGGAGGGCGTCACCGGGGTCAAAAAGGCGGCGCGCAAGGTCTGCCTTGTCGCCAAACGTGGCAAAGACTTCGTCTTTTGTGCTGGCCGGAAAAAAACCAATGTCAGCGCTCGTCGCGCCAATCATCACGGGCACCTTGTTTTGGCCGCTGCGCGCGAGCACCTGCTGGTTGGTGCCAAAGACTGTCACATTGTCAATGACAGGCCCTGTCGGCCCGCCCGTCGCGCCAGTAAACAGCGATGCGAGGTTGAAGCCGTCGATGATCTGGTCAGCAGGCAAAGCGCGGAGGGCTTTGAGTGCGGCGGCATCAGTGCCGGGAACGCCTATCTTTTGCGCAAATGCCAATCCGACGCTTTCGGCCGATGGCAAATTGGGTTGATCTTTGCGCAGAAGGCGCGGAGTCCCGAGCGGTCCTCCGTCTCGCCCTCCGCCTGACATGTTAATGGCTCCATGAAATAGGCCGCGTGCTGCTGGCTGGTTCATCAGACTCGTCACCGAGCCGCCGCCTGCGGATTCGCCCATGATCGTAACCGCAGCGGGATCGCCGCCAAAGCGCGCGATGTTGCGCTTGACCCATTGCAGTGCTGCGAGCTGATCCATGAGGGCATAATTGCCCGCCTTTCCAGCTTGTTCAGCGCTAAGAGCTGGGTGTGCAAAAAAACCAAGCCGACCGAGGCGGTAGTTGAAACTCACCACCATGATGCCCTGTTTTGCCAATGCTGCGCCACTATAGACGTCGGGCGACGAGCCACCATTGACGAAGCCACCGCCGTATATCCAAAACAGCACCGGCACCTTCTTTGCGCCGATTGTCTCGGGCCGCCATATGTTCATGACGAGGCAATCTTCGGACGGTGCCGTGCCAAGCGGGGCTGCGTCGCTCGGGAAGGGCACTTGGGCACAATCATGGCCGTAATGCGTTGCGTCGCGCACGCCCTTCCAAGGCCTCGCGGGCTGCGGTGCCCGCCAGCGGAGGTTGCCGATGGGCGGCGCGGCGAAGGGAATGCCCTTGAAGGAGGCAATGCCATTGGTCACGCTTCCGCGAATAATCCCACCATCGACTGTCGCGATCGGAGCTGGTTTTGCTGCAAGCACAACTGACGCGCTCGTGGCGGCCAATACCGTACAAATCCAAAATGACGTCTTCATTGCCAATCCTCCTAAGCGGGTATCACAATCGTGTTGAGCGAGTCTGCGGGCAGCACAGGCGCGAGATTTTTGTCGCCCACAGTCAAATGTACAATTTGAGATTGCGCCATCTCATTTTGAATGACAACCACAATGCTGCCATCGGGATTGAGGAAGGCCAGTTGATTTTCAAATCCAAAAAAGCTTTCAGTGGTAATGCGATGAGCACCTTTTTTTATGAAGCCGCTTAAGTGACGTATCAAATAATATTCAGGATTGAGGTGCCAAGTGCCAGCCTTTGTATCGACTGTGATCAGCGCGTTTTGCGGCCAGCCCCAACTGCTGTGGTTGTCAACCGGCATCACGAGATTCCAGTAATGCCACGCGCTCGCGCCATTGTTGAAATAGCGCTTCATCGTCTCCCAGCAATAGCGGGTGTAGTGCCAGTCATTTTTGCCAACGCCGCATTCCTGTTCACTGCCCCAAATCGTTAAATCGGGATGCCGACGGCGGATTTCAGATAGGGCGCCTTTTCCTGCCCATTGCACGCCAACACCCTTAATGAAGGGCGCGGCTTTTGGGTCCGCAAGGACTTTACTCAGTAAATCCGCATTGCCACGTTCTAGCGTGCCGAAAAAGATATCGACGCCGACTGCCCCCATCTCCTTTCCAAGGAAGGGGATGAAGCGCGCCAGCCCCTCTGGTGACCAGCAACAGCTGGGGAAGGGCTGCGCCGAATTGAACTCATTTTGTGGCATGATCATCGAAATAGGCACGCCGGCCTTGGCATAGTCCTCGACGTAACGGCGGAAATACCGCGCATAGGCTTCAAGGTATCGGTCTTCGAGTATGAAGCTATCTTTGCCTTCTATCCCGAATTGTTCGGGCTTGATGCCATTGGACGGCTGGCCGGGCCAGGCGGGAGCCTGCGCGTAATGATGGCCCTTTTTCATCCACGTCGGCGGAGACCATGGCGAGGCCCAAAGCTTGAGGTCTGGGGCATGGCCGAGCGCCGCCTTGATAAAGGGTATCAGAGTTTCGCGATCATTTGCGATGCTGAAATGATCGAGCGCAAAGTCACCTTCGGTCTCATCATAGCTATACCATTTACGGCTAATATCGTTTGCGCCGATGGGCGTGCGTCCAAGCGTGAACGCGGCTTGCTCGGGTGAAAAGAGCGCCGCCATCGCCGCGTCGCGTTTAACAGGGGAAAGTTTCGCCAGCGCATCCCAGCCTAGCTCGGTAAAGGCTCCGCCAAAGCCGTCCATCCGTTGCTGTGGCGCGTCTCGGCGGATAATCACGTCATTGTCGAATGGGTTTGTTGAGGGCTTTGTGAAAGCGAGCCCGGGTATGTGTCTCCACCGGCTGGTCTGGGTCGTGCTGATCCACTGCACATCGCCAGGTCGGGCAACAGCGGCCAGTGTTTTGGGTGAAGCCGCGACAGCAGCGACGCCGCCAAGCAGTTTCATTGATGTCCTTCGGCTAATCATGTTTTTGGCTCCACAGTCAGGATGATGCGCGCGTAGCGGGTGAGGGCAGGTGTACCATTATCGGTTACGGCAAGAATAAGGTGCGCGGTGCCGCTTCCCTTGCAAGGAATATATCCATCAATCCAAGCCTTACGACAGACGTTCAGGGCTGTGACGGAAACGCGTGCGCCGACACTCAAATTCAGTCTTATCTCGGCAAGATTACCGCTGCCTGCACCTGCCTCTGCGTAATGGAACCAGCGGTAATTGAGCGTATTGCCATCTGGATCCTTAGATCCGCTGGCATCAAGATTTCGTGTTTCGCCAGCTTTGAGCGTTAGTTGGTAGGCCCCTTTCACCGTCACGACGGGAGGATGATTGGCATGGGCGAAATCTCTGATCGTCCAATCCATCCGAGCGGCGAAATCATTTTGATAGGCGGTGCGCCAGCGCCAGATGGTGGCTTGGTCAGAGGTGACATCACCCACAGTATCCGCCGATGTTACACGCCGGAACATATCCCCGCCCTGCGTCCAGAGAGCGTGGGTTTCACCGTAAGGTTGGCGCAGAACGTAGCGCCCACCCCAGCCGCCAAAATTGGGCGTTTCTGGGGCGTTTAGTCCGTTGGGGATGAGGCCCAGAAAGCTTGGTGTATCGCCTTCCATGATGAACATGTACCGCGGATAGGCGGCTCCGAGAGGGCCCTTTGATCGAATGTTTTTGTCGAGCCACGTGTTCGTTACGAGCGATGTATCCGCGCCCGGGATGCGGTAATACGCGTCTCCACTGATGCCAGTCCATGTCGCGCTGGCATATTCTTCGCTGTTCGGCGGAGAGGGCTTGGCGATGTAGAACAGTGCGGGAAACTCTTTCCGAATCCAGGGGCCCGCGTCATCCTGATCCGAAATCGAATAGACGCGGAGCTTGCTGACCAGTGTCGCCAAAGCCTTGGGAGTGCGTGTTTCCTTCACATGCGCGAGAGCCTGGGCCAGCGTGTTGGCCCCGCCCCACACTGCGATCCACAGCGGGCGAACATCATCCCTATCAGCCGCGTCAATAATGGCCTGCGCGCCTACGCTCATCTTGTTTGGGCCGGTCGCCGCCATACCATATTGTGGCTGGCCAGAAAAAACCCGAGCATCCAGCGCCTGTTGTGTCGGCCAGCCTTGGGCGTGGAGCATTAGATTTGGCTGTACCTTGCCGTAGGCGGCAATCACCGACTTCATAATCTCCGGGCTGGCCTTTGTGCGCTGCCAGGTTGAAGTCGTCGCGATCAAGCCCTCAATGTCGATCTCATTGGCATAGAGCAGTAAACGCACGAGCGACATCTGATCGTCTGGCTCGTTGCCAATATCAGAGAGAACGATCACACGTGGCTTTTCAGCGTGGCCTAGCGCGGGCACGGCGAGCGCCACCGCAGCGATGGCAAAGCTATGCTTCAAGGCTGCGTGCTCGCTCGCGGGACGAGACGGTAGGGTATCTCGATCTGTTCAGGCATGGCATTCGTGCCGCCCCGCGCAATTAGCATTTCTGCGGCGGCTTGTGACATTTCAGAAATCGGCTGGTACACCGTGGTCAGATTGGGCCAGACCGATTGAGCGACCCAGCTATCATCGAACCCAGCAATCGCGATATCGCGGGGAACGACAAGGCCAAGCTGCGCAGCAGCCGACATCACACCCGCTGCGGAATCGTCATTCATGGCGAAGATTGCGGTTGGAGGATCCGCGAGTGTTAGGAGATAGCGGCCAGCACCTATCCCCGTTTCAAAATCGAACCCGCCGTAGCTTTCAGAAACTGGGCTTGTGTTCCCCAAATCATCGAGGGCCGCGAGAAAGCCCGCGCGGCGTGTTCCGGCGGCACCGTGATCGGCCGGCCCATTGACCAAGCCAAAACGCCGATGACCAAGTGCCCAAAGGTGATGTGCAATCTCCGCCGCCGCGCGGCCATCATCGATCGAAAGCGCGTTAGAGCGCCCAGGGAAGCTGACAGGCGCGATCCGGGCATAGGGAATCGCTCGCACCTCTAAGGCATCAAGCACAGCAGCGTTATCTGTGAGCGGTGGCGTGACGATAAAGCCATCAACTCGCGCATTCATCAGGATCGCTTCGATCTGCTGCGCAACATCATCTCGGCCCGATTCAAGGTTTTCGATCAACAGATGATAGCCACTGGCTCGGCATGCCGCATAGGCCCCGGTTTGCACTTTCATCGTGTAATTAGGGCTTGGGTTGTCAAAGAGGATACCAATTGTATAGGCGCGTGACCCTGCAAGCGACCGCGCCGCTGTGTGGGGAACATAGTCTAGCTGTGCGATTGCAGCGCGAACTTTGGCTTGTACGCCAGCGGAAACATTAGCCTCGCCGTTCACAACGCGCGAAACCGTCTTCCAGGAAACACCTGCAAGTTTCGCCACATCAACAATTGTTGCCCGCTTTACCGTCATTTTGCCCCAGAGTTCGTCTCGGGCGGGAGCATAGGCTGTGACATACCCATTTCGTCAAGTGAATTGTCAACGTTGACAAAAAGAATTTGACAACGTTGACGTTGCTTCGCTAATCATCTCGCGATCGCGCAAAGCGAGTCATTTTCGACAAGACCACTAAGGTAAAAATGCCTTCGAAGGTCGCCAAAGGGAGGATTGCCATGAAATTTACTGTCGTTACCCACGCGTCAAGAATTGCGCTTTCGATTGCCGCACTCGCGGCAACACCGGCGTTCGCGCAAGAAGCGACCGAAGCTGTTGCCGATAGCGGCGACATCGTTGTTACAGCGACACGCAGCGAAACTTTGCTCTCGAAGACGCCAATCGCGATGACCGCGGTGAGCGGAGAAAATCTCATTCAGTCGGGCATCACCAATCCGACGCAGCTTGAGGAAACCGTCCCTAACCTTTCGATCGTGCGCGGCAACGGCTTGCAGATCACGATCCGCGGCGTGACCAGCACCGACGGCACCGAAAAGGGCGATCCTTCAGCCGCCTTTATGCAAGACGGCATTTATCTCGCACGTCCTCAAGCACAGGAAGTCAGCTTTTTTGATATCGAGCGCGTCGAAGTTCTTCGCGGACCACAAGGCACACTTTATGGTCGTAACTCGACGGCAGGCGTCGTTAACGTGCTTAGCGTTCGTCCAAAGTTTGATTTCGGTGCGAAGGTCGATGCGACCTATTCGAGCTTTAAAAATGTCAATGCGACAGCGGTGATCAACGTTCCGCTGGGCGAAACTTTTGCTATACGGGCTGCTGCGAATTTTGATCGCCGTGACAACTACTTGATCGACGGCAATGCTGCAGACGGTGTGTCCCTCGATCCTTTCAAGAATAACAAGACGCTCCGTCTCTCAGCACTGTTTCAGCCGACGAATGCGCTGAGCGTATTGATCATTGGCGATTACAGCACGATCAAGGGAAACCCGACCAATACGGTTCGAACGTCTAACTTCTATTCGGGTATTGTAAGCGGCGCCCGCCCGACGTTCGAACGTCCTAGCTTTCTTGATCCAAGCCCCTCGGCAGGACGGCTTGTTTCCGCAGCGCAAAGTCAGCAAGCGTTCCGCGACAATACCGAAAAGGGTATTATGGGCGAAGTCAATTTTGACCTTGGTGTCGCTAACTTGACCTATATCGGTTCATACCGCGAATCTGATCGCACTGAGTTTAGCAATTTTGCCGGGGGCGCTGTTACAGCGGACTTTGTCGGGAAATACTGGCAGACATCGCACGAAGTGCGGCTCGCAGTCGGCGGTGATGGTCCCCTGAAGGCCCAAGTTGGCGGCTATTATTTCAAGGAACGGTCAGGCATCGCCTTCTTCCTGAATAACCTGCTCGGACCGAACACGCGCTTTGGCTTCCCGCAGGATCCAACCATTGCCGAAAATAAATCGGTGTTTGGTCAGGCTACTTTTGAAATCGCGCCTGGTCTTAAGCTGACAGCCGGTGCGCGCTATTCAAACGATCTCAAGTCGCGCGTCGGTAAGACGGTGCTCGATATCTATAACACGGTAGGCAATTCCTACAGCGTCGGCACGTTCATCACGCGCAACGTGTTCCAAATCAACGACGCTAAGCGCAAGTTTAGCAAGGTCACCTGGCGCGCAGGCATCGACTATGATAGCTCGATCGGTCTGTTCTATGCGGCGGTTTCCACTGGCTATAAGGCAGGTGGCTTTAACGATGGTTGTGAAACTGGAACGGGGCCTAGCTGCGCACTGCCCGCAGGCGCGCTCTATTATGATCCTGAAACGCTGACAGCCTATGAAGCGGGCTTTAAGCTGAAATTCAGCCCGGCCTTCCGTCTCAACGGTTCGGTTTTCCATTACGCCTATAAGGGTCTTCAGCTTTCGCAGGTCGCGAACGTCTGCGGTGGTCCTTGCCAGGTAACGACCAACGCCGCTGTTGCGAAGGTTGATGGTGTCGAGCTTGACGCGTTGATCCAGCCCACAGATAATTTCAATGTGCGTCTGGCGTTCAACTATCTTGACGCCCATTATGATACGTTCATTCCAACGCCAGGCGTCAATTTAGGCGGCCGTCCGCTTGCACGGAGCCCGAAATGGAGCTGGAACGCAGGGCTGAATTATGCGCTGCCGATTGGCGAGGGCAAGTTGGTTGCAGACGGAAGCGTTCGCTTCCGCAGCCAATATGACCTCACTGACTTGGCGAACTATGCTTACTTCTATCAGCCAGCCCATACGAAAACCGATCTGTCCTTGACGTACCGGGCGCCAGGTGATCGCTTCTACGTCGGAGCTTTCGTTGAAAACCTCGAAAATGACCTCGTGGTGACGAGCGCATCGACCGGCGGTTTCGGTTCGGTAACCTTCTCTGACCCGCGCACGTTTGGTGTCCACGCTGGGTTTAAGTTCTAAAGCGGCACTCTCAATACCCTTCGGGTCGCGCCGGAAGGGAAAGGGGCCGTGTCTTTTTGACGCGGCCCTTTTCAATTGACCCGCTGGCGCTCAAAATAAAAAAATATGAGGAGAAACTGAAATGCGGAAATTGATTTTATTGGCAGGTACGGCCCTCATCGGCACGACTGTTTACGCGGCGACTGTGCAGGATCCTACCGCGCGGGCCATCGCGACTGAAAAGGCGATGAACGATAGCGAGCGGACCACGATGACGCATGGCATAATGGCGATGCTCTTCGGGCCAAAGTCGTCGCCGCTCCCGGATGATGCAGTCTTCGGCGCAGGATATATTTCGGGAATCCCACGTCTGGGTGTGCCCTCGCTCAAGGAGTCTGACGCAAGTCTGGGCGTTTCCTACGTTATGGGTGCCAGAAAAGACGGCGCGACCGCGCTCCCTTCGGGCATGGCGCAAGGGTCAACTTGGAATGCTGACCTCGTTCGTCGTGGCGGCGCAATGATCGGCAGCGAGGCCAAGGCCAAGGGCTTTAATGTTCTCCTTGCAGGCGGCATGAACCTCATCCGTGAGCCGCGCAATGGAAGGACGTTTGAATATCTCAGTGAAGATCCACTCCTTGCCGGCGCAATGGCGGGTGCTGCCGTCTCGGGCATCCAGTCCAACCATATTATTTCGACGATTAAGCATTTTGCTCTCAACAATCAGGAAACGGCACGTAACTTTATTGATGTCAAAATAAGTGAAGCTGCTGCACGTGAAAGCGACCTTCTTGCATTTGAAATTGGCATTGAGCGCGGTCAGCCTGGCTCGATCATGTGTTCCTATAATCTCGTCAATGGCGTCCCGGCATGCGGGAATGATTGGCTCCTCAACAAGGTGTTGAAGCGCGATTGGGGCTATAAAGGCTTTGTCATGTCTGATTGGGGCGCCGTTCCAAATCTTCAGACGGCCATGAACGGGCTCGATCAACAATCGGGTGCTGAGCTCGATCCCGATGTCTTCCTTGATAAGCCGCTCGCCGAAGCAGCAGCTAAAGATCCCGCAATGAAGGCGCGCGTCGCCGATATGAATCGTCGAATTCTTTATGCGATTTATGCCAATGGCCTTGATCTGCCTACGGCGAAGTCAGCCATTGATTTCAAGGCGGACGGCGACGTAGCCGAAGCGACGGCGAAGGAAGGCATTGTTCTTTTACGCAACCAAAACAATGCTTTGCCGCTCATCGCCACGGCTAAAAAGGTCGCTGTGATCGGCGGCTATGCCGATACAGGCGTTCTTTCGGGGGCGGGATCTTCGCAAGTTCAAGGGCAGGGCGGTGCCGCTGTTATCGTCCCCTTGGGCGGAGATGGGCCTTTCGCGGGCTTCCTTTCGCAGCAATATCACCGGTCAGCGCCGCTTAAAGCGATGAAAGCCCGGGCACCAAACACGAAGTTCGTTTTTCGTGATGGGCGCTATATTGCAGATGCGGTTCAGGCGGCAAAAGGGGCTGATGTCGTCGTGATCTTTGCCACGCAGTGGCTGACAGAGGGTCTCGACGCCCCCGACCTTAGCCTTCCCAATGGTCAGGATGCGCTAATCGCGGCGGTCGCAGAGGCAAATCCGAACACAGTCGTTGTCCTTGAAACAGGCGGGCCAGTCCTAATGCCGTGGCTCGACAAGACGGCTGCTGTCGTGGAAGCTTGGTATCCCGGCGCCCGTGGTGGAGAGGCGATCACTTCAGTGCTTTACGGTGATACCAATCCGTCGGGTCGCTTGCCTGTGACTTTCCCAATGAGCCTCAGCCAATTGCCGTTCCCTGTTCTTCCAGGCAGCGATTCGCTTGAGCCCGATTTTCAAGGACGTCCAAAGCCCGGTGAACAATTGTCGGTTGATTATGATCGTGATGGATCAGACGTGGGCTACCGTTGGTATGCGCGCAATAATCTGACGCCTTTGTTTTCGTTCGGCTACGGGCTTTCCTATTCAAGCTTTGCCCATTCAGCGCTGCGCGTTTCGGCTGGGCCGTCTGTCACCGCGACCTTTACTGTCCAAAATACGGGCACGAGGGCTGGGTCTGACGTCCCTCAGCTTTATCTCGTTTCGGCCAACGGGCAAAAGAAGCTCCGGCTCGCGGCGTTTGACAAGGTTGCCCTTGCACCCGGTGCCTCCAAAAAGCTGAGCGTAACGGTTGATCCGCGCTTGCTTGCCGATTGGAAAGACGGCGGCTGGGAGATTGCGGGAGGAACGTACAGCTTTGCGCTCGGAACGTCAGCCATGGCACTCGGGCCTATTCAGACGGTAAAGATTGCCCCTAAAAAATGGGCACCAAAGGGATAGTCGATCAAAAAAATGTGTGAGCGTCCTTGACAAGACTGATTTAAGATATATCTTAGTGTGTATCTTAAACAGTCAAGGACGACTCACACATGTTTTTTTCACACGCCCGTCACAGTCACGGGCATCATAAACTCCATGCCATATTCGGGCATGGTCGGCACGGCTTTGGTGGACGCCATAAGCGCGGCGAGGGCGGCGGTAGACGCCGTCTCTTTGATGGAGGCGAGCTCCGCTTGGTGCTCCTCAAGCTCATCGAAGAGCAACCGCGACATGGGTACGACCTCATCCGCGAAATTGAAGCGCGCAGTGGCGGGGCCTATGCCCCGAGCCCTGGCGTAGTTTATCCCACGCTCACCTTGCTGCGCGATATGGAGCTGACGGCCGAGGCCAATTCTGAAGGCGCCCGAAAACGCTTTGAGATCACGCACGCGGGCACAGTCCATTTGACCGAACGGACGCTAGAAGTGGACGCCGCTATGGCCAAGTTGGCAGCCATGGGCCTACAACGAGAGCGCACCGATGGTGCCTCTGTGCGGCGTGCGATGGGCAATTTGCGCGAAGTCCTTGAGCAGCGGTTGGCGCGTGACGACGTGAATACTGAAATGCTCCATGATGTCGCCGGGCTCATCGATGAAGCCGCGCAAAAGATTGAAAGGCTTTGAGCATGACGTTTAGCAGTACAGCAGCGGTGCCCACTGCGTCGGCGAGCCGCTATCTCCAGCAGCTCTGCAAACATTGGTCGCATAATCTCGCGGTAGACTTCACGCCGGAACACGGGACTGTGGTGTTTCCCAAAGACGCGCGCGGCGCCAATCATCCCGGCGATGGGCTCGTGACATTTGACGCTGCACCCCACACACTCACGGTGCAGATCGATGCGAGTTCAGTCGCGCAGCTCGATGGCCTCAAAGGCGCAGTCGCCCGTCACCTAGACCGGTTCGCCTTCCGCGAGGCTCCCCTGCCATTTGATTGGGCTTAAGCCGCGAGGCCGCGTAAATTGGGCTCGGATTTTTTGCTCAA
Organism: Pseudomonadota bacterium; assembly: GCA_041179365.1. Classification (GTDB taxonomy): domain Bacteria; phylum Pseudomonadota; class Alphaproteobacteria; order Sphingomonadales; family Sphingomonadaceae; genus Aquisediminimonas. The sequence goes on along the minus strand of JBEGTP010000237.1, from coordinate 507 downwards.
ACTTAGAACGCGGCGGCAAGACGGTGTAGCGCACCACCGATGATGCCGCCGATCTGGTCGGGTGATCCACCATCCAGCTGGAGACGGCCGACTGCGACGCTGGTTTCCACCACATCTCGGCAGCGTTCAAAGCGGCGTTCGGTATAAGCCGTTAGGCTATTTTCAACGCTGCGGCCTTTTGTCGTCAGTTCTTCGGCGAGGGCTAACGCATCTTCAACCGCCATGCCCGCGCCTGAGGCGAGATGCGGCGTAGTCGCATGGGCTGCGTCGCCGACGAGGACGACCCGCCCAACATGCCACGGTCCGGGCTGGATCGCGGCTTCAAGCGGGCGGTAGTTAATCCAAGTTTCATCGCTGATTTGATCGCGCATCCACCCTGCTGATCCGCCAAAACTAGCCATTTTCTCGCGCATCATTGTACGGAGCTCTGCATCTGTAATGATACGCGTGTCGGTGTGGGGTGTCAGCATCCAAAGGTAGACGGCGTCGACTCCACAAGGAGTGATT
>JBEGTP010000236.1:0-5518 GCA_041179365.1 Pseudomonadota bacterium | reverse complement strand
TTGGCAAATGCGCGCCAGCCGCCTAAATGCCTCGGATGGATGCGCACAATAAGATCCTCGTGATCGACAATTATGACAGTTTCACTTGGAATCTTGTGCATTATCTCGTTGAGCTTGGTGCGGAAGTCGAGGTTGTCCGCAATGATGCCATTTCAGTCGGCCAGGCGATGACATCGGGAGCCGACGCATTTCTTATTTCGCCGGGACCTTGCACCCCCAACGAAGCGGGTATTAGCCTAGAGCTTGTGGCGGCATGCGCCAAAGCGGAGCGCCCCTTACTCGGTGTTTGCCTAGGCCACCAAAGCATTGGGCAGCACTTCGGCGGGAAAGTCGTCCGCGGAGGCCTTATGCACGGAAAGACATCGCCCGTCTCGCATGATGGCAGCGGCTTGTTTGCCGGGCTCCCTTCCCCCTTCACGGCAACACGCTACCACTCGCTTATCGTTGCAGAAATACCCGACGAACTCATCGTCAACGCAACGAGCGACGATGGGCATGTCATGGGGTTTCGGCATAGGAGCCTCCCGATCCACGGTGTTCAGTTTCACCCCGAAAGCATCGCGACTCAGTTCGGTCATGCCATGCTCGCTAACTTCATGCATGGAGCAGGAATGCGCGTGAAAGAGCGGGTATGATCGCAATCTTTTCGGACTGTTCGCCCCCCCTTGTGGGCGCGCTGCGCCGCTGCCCTAATCGCGCGCGATGCAGGGCGAGCTTCAGCCTTTCGACGCGCCAAAAAATATGAGCAGGCTCGACAGAGTCGAAGCCCAATTCGCCGCAATGCTTGGCGGCGAATTGGACGATGATGCTATAGCGGCGACACTCATCGCACTTGCCGAAAAAGGCGAGACAGCCGAAGACATCGCTGGAGCCGCGCGGGCTATGCGCGCGCGGATGGTGCGCCTCATTGCCCCTTCCGGTGCCATAGATGTTTGCGGTACCGGGGGAGACGGCAGCCATAGCCTGAACGTTTCAACAGCGGTTTCCATTGTTGTGGCCGCATGTGATGTTTCAGTTGCAAAGCATGGAAATCGCGCAGCTTCTTCGAAAGCAGGAGCCGCAGATACGCTTGAAGCGCTCGGACTCGATTTGGACCGCGCGACCGCCACTGCGGCTGAAACACTCGCTGATCTCGGCCTCTGTTTCCTCTTTGCGCAGCGATACCATCCTGCGTTGGCGCGCATCGCGCCGATCCGCAGAAAATTGGAACGACGTACGATCTTTAACCTGCTCGGCCCGCTCGCCAATCCGGCAGGCGTGACCCGTCAACTGGTCGGAGTGCCAACGCCTGCTCTGCTCGATACCTACGCCGCCGCAATGCGCCTCCTCGGCACCGACCGCGCGTTGATCGTTTCCGGCGCGGAGGGTTTGGATGAACTTTCGGTTTGTGGGCCAAGTCATTGCCGGAGCATTGGATTTTTATTGAGCAGTGACGTCATAGCGCCAGAGGATGTAGGCCTCGTCCGCCATAAGGCTGAAGCATTGCGCGGGGGGGATGCCCCCTTCAACGCTGCCGCGCTCCGCCGCCTTCTGCTTGGCGAAGAAGGCGCTTACCGCGATGCTGTGTTGTTCAATGCTGCAGGGGCTCTAATGGTCGCTGGCCATGCCGGGGACTGGCAGTCAGGCATCGAAGAAGCAGCCGAAGCGATCGACAAAGGCCTCGCAAAGGCTTTGCTTGACTGCTGGGTTAGATATTGAGAGGTGTTGGACAAATCTGCGCGATTCTAGATATTGCGCACTAGGCCATTGCCTCAATTGTTAAGCGCTGCCTTAATGTGTCCATGCGACTTCGAATTATCGAAGGTATAAGAAATAAATCAACAAAGGCCCAAATACTCGACACGATCAGTCCAACAATTGTGACACCGAGTATAAGCATCACAATGGCAGTGCCTTTTTCGCCAAGATAAAATCGATGAACACCAAAAGCCCCAAGAAAAATGCAAAGGACGTAAGCAGCACCCGTGCTTGGCTTTTCATTGGTAATCCGTTGTTCTATGAGCATTTTCTGAGTGTCGCTAAGTCTATTTGGCGGCGATAAATCAGATCTAAGAACTGGCGCTTCAGCAAGATTGCTGCTTTGGTTTACATCCATAAGAAGGCCCCCTTTTGATTAAAATATACAAACACGAACTACGGTATCCAATTTTTAATGTCTAACTAAAAATTTGCTCAATGCCCTATCCGGACCGTTCGATTCCAGCTACCGCGCCTGTCAGTTATGACCGATAAACTCGCTGAAATCTGCGCCACGAAGCGCATCGAGGTCGCCGCGCGGAAGCCGCTGGGGCTGGGCCACTTCGCCCCACCCTCACCAGTGCGCGGGTTTGAGGCCGCACTCCGCGCGAAGGCACGCAATGGCTTTGCCTTGATCGCCGAGATCAAAAAGGCTTCACCCTCAAAAGGCCTGATCCGCGCCGATTTTGATGCGCCAGCCCATGCTGCATCCTATGAACGCGGCGGCGCGGCGTGCCTCTCGGTCCTCACCGATGCGCCCTATTTTCAGGGGCATGAGGATTTTCTGATCGCTGCGCGCGCTGCCTGTGCGCTGCCTGTGATCCGTAAGGACTTTATGATCGACCCGTGGCAATGCGCAGAGGCGCGCGCGATGGGTGCCGACGCCATTTTGATCATCGTTGCGGCACTTGATGATGTACTGATGGCCGAGATAGAGGCTGCGGCGGCGGCTGAGGGGCTCGACGTGCTTGTTGAAGTCCATGACGAGGCCGAATTGACACGCGCACTGACGCACCTTCAATCGCGCCTCATCGGCGTCAACAATCGCAATTTGAAAACATTTGAGGTCGATCTGGTGACGACTGAGCGGCTCGCCGCGTTGGCCCCAGACCATATTTTGCTCGTGTGCGAGAGCGGAATTGGAAGTCACGCGGATTGCCTGCGCATGGCCAAGTCCGGCGTTCACACGTTTCTAGTTGGCGAAAGCTTGATGCGCCAAGCAGATGTCGAAAGGGCGACGCGAATGCTGTTGACCGGCGCATGAGCAAGCTTAGCCATCTTGATGAACGGGGTGCCGCCCATATGGTCGACGTATCGGCCAAAGCGGAAACCCTGCGCGAGGCCATTGCCGAGGGGCGGATCACGATGTCTGCCGAGGCATTGGCCACCATCCGGGATGGCACAGCCAAAAAGGGTGATGTCCTCGCCACTGCGCGTATTGCCGGAATCATGGCCGCCAAAAAGACGAGTGACCTCATCCCGCTATGCCACCCCTTGGCACTTTCGCATGTGGCGATTGATTTTGCCTTTGAGGCAGACGGCCTCCGTGCAACGGCTACCGCGCGGCTTACAGGCAAGACTGGCGTCGAAATGGAAGCGTTGACCGCCGTTTCGGTCGCGCTCCTCACACTCTATGATATGGTAAAATCTGTTGATAAGGCGATGGTTATAAAAGATATTTCTCTTCGCAAGAAAAGCGGTGGAAAATCTGGAATTTGGCAGCCTGCGCCGTGATAGCCCTCGCTGAGGCCCAGCAGCGCTTGATCGCGCTTGCGCCAAAAGCGATGCGCCGCACCGAGACCGTTTCGCTTGTCAATGCAGCAGGCCGCTACGCCCTCACGCCAATGCATGCGACGAGAACACAGCCTGCAACAGCGCTCTCAGCGATGGACGGTTATGCCATAAAGGCAGCAGATCAAGCGGGACCTTGGACGCTGATCGGCGTTGCAGCAGCGGGCACCGCATTTTCGGGCGTTTGTAACGCCAACGAGACCGTCCGTATCTTTACAGGGGCGCCCCTGCCCCACGGCACTGATACCGTCGTCATGCAGGAAGATACGGTGCACGCAGCGGAGCAGATTTCGTTACGCGAAGGCGTCTCCCTGCGCCCGCAGCAACATGTGCGCGCGCGCGCAAGTGACTTTGCCGAAGGGGTACTGCTTGTAGCGGCAGGAAGCCTACTCACACCGGCGCGATTAGGTCTTCTGGCAGCGGGCGGTTACGGCTCAGTTGCGGTGGCGAAACCCATTCGCGTCGCGCTGCTCTCAACTGGAGATGAACTCGTCCCCCCCGGAAACGCGACAGCGATAGATCAGATTCCGGCGTCAAATGACGTCATGCTGTCAGCCTTGCTGGGGTGTCCGGGAGTCATTGTTGAGAATTTAGGGATCGTGCGCGATGAGCCTGACGCCCTCGCATCAGCAATTTCCAGAGCGCAGGGCGCGGATATACTTATCACCCTTGGTGGGGCCTCAGTCGGCGATCATGATCTCGTGCGCGCCGCTTTGATCAAGGCCGGTGCCGAAATCGATTTCTGGAAAGTCGCGATGCGCCCCGGAAAACCTCTTATGGCAGGGAAACTTGGCGCGCAGATCGTGCTCGGCCTGCCCGGCAATCCGGTTTCAGCCTATGTTACAGCCCTGCTCTTTGCCCGGCCCCTCATTGCAGCACTATTGGGCAGTGGTAGCCCCTTTCCAACGCCGCAATGCGCGCGACTCGGGGCACCTTTGGAAGCAAACGGCCCGCGTACTGATCATATTCGCGCTTACACGACAACTGAAGGTGTTTTCCCCCTTGTGCCCAACGATAGCGCGGCCCTTTCGGCCCTTGGACGCGCCGACTGTTTGATCGTTCGTCAGGCTAATGCTCCCGCTGCATTGCAAGGCCAAAGCGTAGAAATTTTACCTATCGCTTGACACGTTCCACATTTGTGCCTATACGTTCGGCGTTCGTTCGTCATGGGAGACCCCAAATGTTGACCCGCAAACAGCATGAGCTGCTGTGCTTTATTCACGACCGCCTTGCCGAAACCGGCATTTCCCCTTCCTTTGAAGAAATGAAGGACGCGCTTGATCTTGCGTCGAAATCTGGGGTTCACCGACTCATTTCGGCACTTGAGGAGCGCGGTTTTATCAAGCGCCTCGCCAATCGTGCCCGGGCCCTTGAGGTAGTCAAAATGCCGGACCGCGGTGGCATTGTGCGGGAAGTCTCGTCGAATAATGTCATCAATCTCGCGCCAACGGCCAAGATGAAGCGTGCCATTCCTCAAGCGGCCAATGATGTGCTTGAGATTCCGCTGCACGGGCGCATTGCAGCAGGCCTCCCGATTGAAGCATTGGAGGGTCAATCGAGCCTCGCGGTTCCAGCTGCGCTGCTCGGTGCTGGTGAGCATTTTGCGCTCGAAGTGTCAGGCGATTCGATGGTTGAAGCGGGCATTCTCGACGGCGATTATGCGCTGATCAAAAAGGCACAGTCAGCGCGAAACGGCGAGATTGTTGTCGCTTTGGTCGAAGAGAATGAGGCCACGCTTAAATATTTCCGCAACGAAGGCAATATGATCCGTCTTGATCCTGCCAATCGATCTTATGAACCAATGCGCTATGCGCCGCATATGGTTCGCATTCAGGGAACGCTTGCCGGGCTCTTGCGACGGTATTGAGGGTGCAGTCTGTAAACTGGCAAAGCGCGCGTCCTTGGTGCCCGCTTACACCTGACACCGTGGGCGACAATCCAAGTCCAAGTCCCTAGTCATAACGACTGAGATTGCTTCAGCACGCGCTAA
>JBEGTP010000235.1:0-3143 GCA_041179365.1 Pseudomonadota bacterium | reverse complement strand
GAGAACACCGTGTTCGTCTCGGGCATCGGCTGCTCCTCGCGCTTCCCTTATTATATGGAGACATACGGCTTCCACACGATCCACGGCCGCGCGCCTGCGGTCGCGACGGGGGTGAAGCTTGCCAATCCCGATCTCGACGTGTGGATCATTACTGGCGACGGGGACGCGCTGTCGATTGGCGGTAATCACACGATGCACTTGTTGCGCCGCAATTTGGATTGCCAGATCCTTTTGTTCAACAATGAGATTTACGGACTGACCAAGGGGCAATATTCGCCAACTTCGCGCGTCGGCACCAAGAGCCCCTCTACGCCGTTCGGCTCGGTAGATCGGCCGGCGATGCCGTGTGCCTTTGCACTCGGTTCCGGCGCGCGGTTTGTGGCGCGCAGCATCGATGTGCATAAGAATTTGCCGTCAGTCCTGAAGGCCGCGCACGCGCACAAGGGCGCAGCGCTGGTCGAGATTTTCCAGAACTGCATCGTCTATAACGACGATGTCTTCGCGCCCTTTACGGCCAAGCCAAACGCGGCAGAGAACCAACTCTGGCTCGAAAATGGCCAGCCAATGGTGTTTAATAATGGCACCAAGGGCATCGCTCTTGATGTTGAAAACTTGACGCTCGAAGTTGTTGATGTGGTAGACGGGAACGCGGCTGCGGCGCGCGTGATCGTCCATGATGTGACCAACCGTGCCGTCGCGCACATGCTCGTCGAAATGCCGCTTGGCGTGTTCCCAATGGCGCTCGGGGTGCTTTACGATGATCCTCGGCCAACGTTTGACTCGGCGGTCGTGGCGCAAAATGCGCAACTTTCGGCGGGCAAAAAGCCCGATCTGCAAGCGCTCATATCAAGGGGCCAGACCTGGACCGTGGAGTGAGGTAAGTGCGCAGGGCAATCATCAACTTCGGATTGTTTGCCTGCTTGCTTACCCTCTCGCCAAATCTTGCGGCGCAGGCCGAAACGACAAAACGACCGGTCGTTCATCTCGCCCTGATTGATCTCGCGCTAGGTGAGCGCACTCAGCAGCTGCCGCCGCGGGTTCCAGGGTGCAGTGATGATGCTGACCCCGCCAGCCTCTGTATAGATGACCGCGCTGTTTATACTTTTGCGGGCAGAGCCCTCTATTTTTTTGGACCCAAGCCTGATCAGCCGCCACGCCGTTTTCGCGGGGTCGGGCTTCACACCCAAAAACCACCCGGCGGCGGTCGCTACCTCACCATTATTGAAACGCCCGAGAATGGCGAAAGCTGGGTGCCATATTATGCGCCGCTCGTTGAAGGGCAATGGTGTCTGCCGCCTGACGTCATAGGTGTTTACGGCGCGCGGCTAGAACGCAAGGGCGGGACGGATCGGCCCGACGGCAGTTGGTGCATTAGCCAAAAGGAGCTCCGCGCTCTGCAGCGTGATGCGAAGGTGGGTGCCAAAAATAGTCCTTATTCTTTTATATCTGGGAAGCTCGTCATGCAAAAATTCGTCGCTTTCCCTAACTGTCCGCCCGGGGATATATGCATGAATGTCATCAAAGAGGGCCTTTTGACCGACGTTGAAACCTTGGCAGGGCGGCCTTTGGGGCGGAGAGTTGAGATGGTGTACAGTGGAAGCGCCGATTATCGCGGAACGCCGCGTGTTGGGATGATTATTTGGCGACAAAAGGATGGACGTTTGGCAGGGGCCATGCTGGGCCCGCCCGAAAACGACCAATATTGCGTCAGTGCAGACTGGTTTTACCCCGCGAAGGACGGCATGCCGGTCCCACATGGACACCATATCAACAAAAATGACGATGTTTGTTTCGAGGCGTAATACGTCCCTTTTTCTGTCCGTGTTTCGCCCTCTCCTTGGCTGAATGCGCCGGATTTTGAGCCGCTTTGTTAGCTTTGGTTAAAGCTTGGAAACAAAGTGACAGGGCGCGACTCGCGGAGTCAGCTGGGTTTACACAAAATTAACCTTTTCCCTTCATAGGTTTTTTGGTTAATAGAGTTGTGTGTCAGACCCAAGTGGGGGCGCTGGCGTGCCAAGGTTCAACAAAGGGGGGTTGCCCAATGCGTGTATTGCTGATCGAGGATGAGCCGACAACGGCCAAAGCCATCGAACTAATGCTGACCAATGAAGGCTTTAACGTCTACACGACGGATTTGGGCGAAGAGGGGCTCGATCTCGGCAAGCTGTATGATTATGATATCATCTGTTTGGACCTAAATCTGCCCGATATGCATGGCTATGATGTGCTGAAGAAGCTGCGCGTGGCCAAGGTGCAGACGCCCGTTCTCATCTTGTCGGGCATCAGCGAAATGGATTCAAAAGTCCGCTCATTTGGCTTTGGCGCGGATGATTATGTCACCAAGCCATTCCACCGCGATGAGCTCGTTGCCCGCATCCACGCGGTCGTTCGCCGTTCAAAGGGCCATTCACAATCGGTCATCCGGACCGGTAAGCTATCCGTCAATCTTGATGCCAAGACCGTTGAAGTTGATGGCAGCCGTGTTCATTTGACCGGTAAGGAATATGCGATGCTTGAGCTTCTCTCGCTGCGCAAAGGCACAACGTTGACCAAAGAAATGTTCCTCAACCATCTCTATGGTGGCATGGATGAACCCGAACTCAAGATTATCGACGTCTTCATCTGTAAGTTGCGCAAAAAGCTCGCGCTGGCCTGCGGCGGAGACAATTATATCGAGACCGTCTGGGGGCGTGGCTATGTGCTGCGCGAGACGGAAGAAGACAGCGCAGCCGTCGCTGCCTGATAAAACAACGCTATACTACCCGCGTAACTGGACCGGTCAGGTGAAAATCTGGCCGGTCTGTTTCGTTTGGGCTTTTGGGCTTTTCGTCGATCAAAATATCTGGCCTTGATGTCATTGCAAGCAGGTCGCTCTAAGCGTCGAGCAGGGGCACCTTATGCAAAGCCTGCGCCGCCGTCTTCGATCGGCGCAAAACGGATGAGGCGGCTGGTGAGGACTGCGGCTTGGCGGTGGATGACCGCGCGCTTGTAATCGATGTCGACCAGCATTTCCATAAAGGCCCCCGCTGTCGGGTAGCGCGCGATAAAGGCCGTGTCCCACTCGCGATCTTGAGGCCCGATCACCATCGCCTCCATCCGCCCTCGCCAGATGACGCTGCCGCCCACGCGGCGGAAAATAGGGC
>JBEGTP010000234.1:0-4339 GCA_041179365.1 Pseudomonadota bacterium | reverse complement strand
CGCAATTGCTTGTGCACAAGCAACCGATCCAGCCGCTGTTGTGTATTGCGGAACCTTGTTCAAAAGCGCGGTTCGGCGAATATCTTCAGAGTCTTTGAGAGACTGCCAGCCTTCCGTTGTGTTGAAAATCAGCGCGATTTCACCGTCGATCACTTTATCGACGATATGGGGGCGGCCTTGCGCCACTTTATTGACGCGTTCGACAGCGAGGCCGTTTTCAGCAAGATAATCGGCCGTTCCGCTCGTTGCGCAGATTGCAAACCCGAGGTCGATCATCTGGCGGATCGCAGGAAGGATCACTGGCTTGTCGCTGTCTTTAACCGATACGAACAACTTGCCAGCCATTGGCAGCGGAGACCCCGCACCGAGCTGAGACTTCGCGAAGGCCCGACCAAAATTCGTATCGATACCCATAACTTCGCCAGTCGACTTCATTTCCGGCGAAAGAACCGGATCGACCCCGGGGAAGCGCGCAAAGGGGAAGACGGCCTCTTTGACCGCGATATAATCAATATCAAGGTTGATCGCAGGCAAATCCTTCAGTTTTTCGCCGGCCATTACACGTGCCGCGATCTTCGCTATCGGCGCGCCTATCGCTTTGGCAACAAACGGCACTGTGCGGCTCGCGCGCGGGTTGACTTCGATCAAGTACACTTGCCCATCCTTGACCGCGAATTGCACGTTCATCAGCCCCTTGACCTTCAAAGCGCGTGCCAGACTATCGGCTTGCTTGGCAATTTCGGCCACAATCTCCGCCCCTAGGCTGTAAGGCGGCAGGGAGCAGGCGCTATCGCCAGAATGGACCCCGGCTTCTTCGATGTGCTGGAGGATTCCGGCGACAACGACATCATCGCCGTCAGCGATCGCGTCAACATCAACCTCAATGGCGTCGCGCAAATAACTGTCGATCAAAACGGGGGATTCTCCCGATACGATCACGGCAGTCTGGATGTAATTCTCCAATTGCGCCTGCGTATCGACAATCTCCATCGCGCGACCACCCAGCACGTAGGATGGACGCATGAGGACGGGATATCCGATCCGGTCTGCCACTGCGATGGCTTCTTCCCGGCTCCGCGCAATCCCGTTTTCGGGTTGCTTCAATCCGAGCTTGTTGACCAGTGCCGCAAAGCGCTCCCGGTCTTCGGCGAGATCAATTGCATCGGGCGAGGTTCCTAAAATCGGAATGCCAGCGTCTTCTAGAGCTCGTGCGAGGTTGAGAGGGGTCTGTCCACCAAACTGAACGATAACGCCTTTCAGCGTGCCCCTAGAGCCCTCTACGTGCAAGATTTCGAGCACATCTTCTGCCGTGAGCGGCTCAAAGTACAGCCGGTTAGACGTGTCATAGTCTGTCGAGACCGTTTCTGGGTTACAATTGACCATGATCGTTTCATATTTGTCTTCCAGCGCGAAGCAGGCATGGCAGCAGCAATAATCAAACTCAATGCCTTGCCCGATCCGGTTTGGACCGCCCCCTAAGATAACAATTTTCTCGCGGTCGGTCGGCATCGCTTCGCAGTCAGGCGTGCCAAAACTTGGGGCCTCATAAGTCGAATACATATAGGGCGTTTTGGCATCAAACTCCGCCGCACAGGTGTCTATCCTCTTAAAGACGGGCCTTACGCCAAGCTTGTGCCGAAGTGCTCGCACATCCGCCTCGGTGACGCCTCCAGTCATCGCCTTCACGGCTTCGGCAATCAGGCCCGATCCATAGCCAATGGCCCGGCGCATGCCCTTTTTCAAATTTGCTGACATCAGGCTGAGATAGGCCAGCCGCTTGTCGCTGAAGCCCATCGCCTTCAGGCGTCTCATCCCCTCAGCCTCTTGCGGTAGGCCGTTCGTCATGACGTCATTCTCAGCATCGATGATCTCGGCTATCCGCGCCAGAAACCAAGGATCATATTTCGCAACTGCGTGCACCTCGTCGATGCTCATGCCCTCGCGCAGACATTGCGCCGCGACGAGTAGTCTATCGGGCGTGGCGCGCGAGAGCTCAGCAATTAGATCGTCTTTTGATGCGCCTTGCAGATGCTCGACAAAATTGAAACCAACAAGCCCGGTTTCAAGCCCGCGCAGGGCCTTTTGCAAGCTTTCATGGATCGAGCGGCCAATCGCCATCACTTCCCCCACTGATTTCATCGCAGTATGGAGGAGTGGCTCCGCGCCCTTGAATTTTTCAAAGGCAAAGCGCGGAATTTTGGTCACCACATAGTCGATCGTTGGTTCAAAGCTCGCGGGCGTCGCGCCGGTAATGTCGTTGGTGATCTCGTCGAGCGTATAGCCCACCGCGAGCTTGGCCGCGACCTTGGCGATGGGGAAGCCCGTCGCTTTGGACGCGAGCGCGGACGAGCGCGACACACGCGGGTTCATCTCGATTACGATCAGGCGGCCATCGGCAGGATTAACCGCAAACTGGACGTTAGACCCACCAGTCTCCACGCCGATTTCACGCAAGCAAGCGATGCTCGCGTTGCGCATGATCTGATATTCCTTGTCAGTCAGCGTGAGCGCCGGCGCGACAGTGATCGAGTCCCCCGTATGCACGCCCATCGGGTCGATATTTTCAATCGAGCAGATGATGATGCAATTGTCGGCGCGGTCGCGCACGACTTCCATTTCAAATTCTTTCCAACCGAGCAAGGATTCCTCGATCAGCACCTCAGTCGTCGGCGACGCATCAAGACCGCCGGTGACGATGTGGACGAACTCATCCTTGTTATAGGCAATGCCGCCGCCGGTGCCGCCCATCGTGAAGCTTGGGCGGATGATTGACGGCAGGCCTGTGTGTTCAAGCACTTTGAGCGCCTCATCCAGCGTATGGGCAATGCCAGAACGCGCCGATTCGAGGCCAATTTTCGTCATGGCGTCGCGGAATTTGATGCGGTCTTCGGCTTTATCAATCGCCTCAGCGTCAGCGCCGATCATCTCAACATCATAGGTCGTGAGGGTGCCATCATTGAACAGCGCCAGCGCGGTATTGAGCGCCGTCTGCCCCCCCATGGTGGGGAGCAACACCATTTTCTCATGCGGGAACTTCGCTTTCTCAGCCGCGATGATCTTGGCGACAATCTCCGGCGTGATCGGCTCAATATAGGTTGCGCCATCCTCGCCAACGAGATCAGGATCCGTCATGATCGTCGCGGGGTTAGAATTGACGAGGATGATCCGGTAGCCCTCCTCGCGCAGCGCCTTCACCGCCTGCGTGCCCGAATAATCGAACTCACACGCCTGGCCGATGATGATCGGACCTGCGCCGATGATGAGGATGGAATGGATGTCGGAGCGTTTAGGCATTTGACTTATAAGCTTTCATTGCATACATTGATTGCATTGACATCATAGGGATTGAGTCGTGGCAAGTTTGACGGTTAGAAATATCCCCGAAGACGCCAAATTGCGCTTCCGCCAAGTCGCGGCGGCGCATGGCCGTTCGATGGAAGAACATTTGCGGCAGTTGGTGATTGACGCAGGCTCCGGCAATGAGCCAGAATTGAGAGGAGTGAGAGATATGACCCCATCTTTTCGTCATTTCGAACCCGATCCCAAAGCCAAAAGCCGCGCGCGGATCGAAAAACTGATCGAACGCGGTCGCGGCCTCAATTGGGAACCGGAACCCCGCACTGTTGAAAAACTGCGTGAGATCGATTTCGGGTGATTCTTGTTGATACCAATGTCTGGAGCGAGCTGACCAAGCCCGCGCCCGATAGACGCGTGACCCGTTTTCTGATCGAGAATGACGTTGAACTTTGGCTGTCTGTGATCGTGATTGCTGAAATCCGTCGCGGCCTTGAAATGCCAAAGGCGATCCAACGTCGCTCCGGTTTGCTGACTTGGCTTGAGGCGCTTGAAACTGACTATGCTGCGCGCATATTGCCGTTTGACGCTGATATGGCGCACATGTTCGGCGCCCTGCTTGCGCGGCGGGAGGGAGAGGGTGTGCTGCTCGACCTGCAAGTCGCGGCGCAGGCATTAGCCCGCGATGCGACAGTGGCGACGCGCAACGTGAAGGACTTCGCGTGGACCGGAGTGCGGCTTGTGAACCCTTGGGAAGGTTGAGCTCTCGCCCGTCCTTGCGAGGAGCGCAGCGCGGCAATCCAGCGGCATCAAAGACTGGATTGCCGCGCTGCGCTCGCAATGACGCCAAACCTGCAAACGCCCCGAAGCCAGCGAGGGAGGCCGGGCCTGCGCCGATGGGCGGCTTGGGGAGGATGGTGGGGCTGGGCATTGCCTTCAACGATTCACCAATTCAATAAATATCCGGCTAGCAATTTCTATTGAGGCTTCATCATCCTTCGATAAACTTGCAACGCCGCAAGCTTTGCGGCGACTGTTCAAAAGC
>JBEGTP010000233.1:0-8170 GCA_041179365.1 Pseudomonadota bacterium | reverse complement strand
CATCACAGTTCTTTCGATTCAAACGGCGATCAGTGTCGAGTCTTGGTACGTGCAGACCTACATCGGCGGCGGCGGGCTTATTTTTGCTTATGCGGTGGTTGCCTATTATATCACGCGCGTATCGGAGCGGAACCGCGCGACGCAGCGGCTGCGCTAGTTCGATTTGCTCATTTCATGCGCTTGCGCGTTTAGGGCTGTATCGCTATCGCCAAACCGGAATTTGTTCATTTTCGCCCATGCGGATCAGGAGGTCCATTATGACAGAGAGTCTTGCGTCTCGCGACCAGAGCCATATGCAGATTGTCCTTGATCGCTATGCAGACCGCGAGAACATTGGTGTTTTGCAGACGGACACCGACCTGCTGTTTCAACGTTACCTCTCCAAAGCGATGACACTCGAAGAGATTAAAGGAAAGCGCGTGCTAGAACTGGGTGCTGGCTGCTCGCAATATATTCCGCTGTTCCTCAATGCGGGGTGCTCTGCTTATTATGGCAATGACATTATTCCCGAGCGTCTTGCCAAAACGCGCGTGGCCGATCCGCGCTATCACGAAATTCCTGGTGACTTTCTGACCATCACCCTTCCCGAGCCGGTCGATATCAGTTTTGCATCGCTGACGATGATGTGCGTCAAACCTTATTTTCCGCAATTTGCTGCGCGCATCTATGATAGCTTGAAGCCTGGCGGGATGTTTCTCAGCATGGAGGCCAATTATTTTTGCCCGGTTAACATCTACCGAAATTGGAAAATCAAAGGCGCTAATCCCGTGCGCGCGTTTAGCCCCTATTCCTATGCCAATATCTTTCGCAAGGCCGGGTTTGAGATCGAACTGATGCTGCCATTCTCGGGCCCTTACCCTTGGACGACTGGCCTTTGGCCTGTTGGGACTGCCTTTTGGATGCGCGCGCGCAAGCCGCTTGAGGGCTAAGCGTTGTTGATCAGGACCGCATTTTCATGATTCTTGTAACGGGCGGCGCCGGCTATATTGGCTCGCATGTCAATCTCGCCCTGTCTGAAGCCGGGCATGAAACAATCATCCTTGATGATCTGTCGATGGGCCATAGCGAATTGGTTGTTGCTGGGCGGCTCGTCCGCGGTGATTTCGGTGACCGGGCTCTGCTTGATACGCTTTTTTCAGAAAATAAGATCAGCTGCGTTGTCCATCTGGCGGCCTTGACCGATGTCGACGATTCCATCGCTCGCCCTGCTGATTATTATCAAAACAATGTCTTGAAAACGATCACGCTTTTGACTGCGATGAAGGATCACGGTGTTGGTCAATTCCTCTTTTCATCGACGAGCGCAGTCTATGCCGATGACGCGCCGGTGCCCTATACCGAAAAATCTTTGACCGACCCAATTTGTCCCTACGGACGCACCAAATTATTCGTTGAAAAAATGCTCGCGGACTATCGTCAGGCCTATGGACTGTCCTACGCCATTTTCCGCTACTTCAACGCAGCGGGGGCTGACCCTCAAGGGCGCGTCGGCGAATGGCATGAACCAGAGCCGCATCTCATTCCCGTCATTTTGGAAGTGGCACGCGGGCGACGCGACGCAATCTATCTGTTTGGCACCGACTACCCGACCCACGATGGCACCTGCGTTCGCGACTTTGTTCATGTCATGGATATTGCAGGCGCGCATGTTGCAGCGCTTAATCATCTCAATGCGGGCGGCGGGAGTGATGTCTATAATTTGGGCTACGGGACCGGCTATTCGGTGGCCGAGGTCATCGAAGCTTGCAAGCGCGTCACGAATCGCAACATTACAGTCATTCCGACCGATCGTCGCCCAGGCGATGGGGCGATTTCAATTGCTGATTGCAGCCACGCGATGGAACAGATTGGCTGGAAGCCACAGTTCAACGATCTTGGCCAGATCATCGAAAGCGCCTGGAAGTGGGATCTCGCGCTGCACGCGCGGACATGACCGCGTGATTTCAGTCTTCATCCTCACCTATAACGAAGAAAATAATCTGGAAGCGTGCATCCGCACTGCGGCGTCAATCAGTGATGATATCCATATTGTCGATTCCTTTAGCGTCGACCGGACACTGGAGATTGGCACCACCCATGGGTGCGCCATCCATCAGCGCGCGTTCGATACGTTTGCGCGGCAGTGCAACTGGGCGCTTGAGACCGTCGCGTTCAAGCATGACTGGATCATGCGGCTCGATGCCGATGAACGGCTCACGCCAGAACTCGTTGCAGAACTCCGCTCCTTCCTCACCGCCGCCCCTGCTGAAGTTGGCGGCATGGTGCTAAAAAAGCGAATGTATTTCATGGGCCGCTGGATCCGGCATGGCCGCATGTATCCGATGCTGCGGCTTTGCGTCTTTCGCCGCGGCTCGGGCTATTATGAGGATGTCGAGGAAGAGCAATATATCCTTCAAAAGGGCAAATGCGTGACCGCGCGCAACGATTTTTTTGAGGACAACCTCAACAACGACCTTCCCTTTTTCATTCGCAAACATGTTGAATATGGTGAGGACGAATCCGAAGAATATATCAGGAGCAACAGCAAAAGCGAAACGCAACCGCGCTTGTTTGGTAACAAGGTCGAGCGGACTCGCTGGCTCAAACTCAAAATCTATAATCGCTTTCCGCTTGGTCTCAGGGCTTTGCTCTATTTTCTCTATCGCTATATAGTACTGCTTGGGTTTCTTGATGGCCGACCTGGCCTGATTTTTCACTTCATGCAGGGCTTTTGGTACCGATTCTACGTCGATGCGCGCATCTATGAAAAACAACACCCAAGAAAGAATTGATATGAAACCCCTTAAACCCTTTTTCCTTGATCTGACCGATGCCGAAATTGCTGGGCTTCAGGAAGAGCTTGGTGATATTTTCCGGCGCGGCGAACTCATTCTTGGGCGCAACACCGAAGCGTTTGAGGCTGAGTTTGCGCGCTATACCGGCGCGGCCCACGCCATTAGCATGAACACGGCGACCTCGGCGCTGGAAGTGCTGATGGTGCTCAACGGCGCCAAGGGCAAGAAGGTGGCAATCCAGGCCAACACAAATTTTGCGTCCGCCGCGTCGATTGTCCATGCTGGCGGCACGCCCGTGTTTATCGATATGACCACTGACTATTTCTGTCCCAATCTTGATATTCTGAAGGCTGCGCATGCCCGCCACGGCTTTGAAGGGGTCATGTGGGTCCATAGCGGCGGCATTATCGTCCCTGATTTTGCAGAGGTTGCGGCATGGTGCCGTGATACGGGCATTTTTCTGGTGGAAGATGCCGCGCACGCGCACGGCTCGGTTTTGGGCGGCAAACATGCGGGCACGATCGCCGATGGCGGCGGCGCCTATTCCTTCTTCGCGACCAAAGTCATGACGACGATGGAAGGCGGCATGCTCGTGACCAATAATCAGGACCATGCCGATCTTGCCAAATCATTCCGCAATCAGGGTAAGCGCCACGCGGCTTTCGGCGGGCTGCACTATGACATGGGGTCAAGCTGGCGGATCTCCGAAATCGCTGCAAAAATGGGCAGCGTTCAGCTCGCCAAGCTCGACAAGATGGTTGCCACGCGGCAGGCTGCGGTTGATATTATCGCCGCGCGCCTTGATCAGATTGGCGTCAAATATTGCAAGACCGACCATATGGATTCGGCGAGCCAATATAAATTCATCATCATCATCGAGCCGCCGCATGACCCCAAGGCGGTGAAGGAAAAGCTGGCAGCGCAGCAGATATTCTGCGGCGGCGGCGTTTATGAAGTGCCTTTGCATGAGCAGCCAGTCTTTCAGCCCTATGACTTTGACCCCGCTGAACTTGCGGTCACGTCGCGCTATTGCCCGCTGCAAATCTGCCCACCGATCACATCGGGCACGACGGTGGAGGATGCGCACCGCATCGCCGCCGCACTGGTCGAAGCCCTGAGCTGACCGCGTGAGTGACAGCCATGATTACGCCGTTGTCGGCGGTGGAATTGCGGGGCTTGCCGCTGCGGAAATGCTTGCCCGCAACGGCCATGATGTTGTTTTGATCGAAAAAAATGCCAAGCTCTGTCAAGAAGCGAGCGCCTCGCAGCATGGCTGGTTTCATTTTGGTTCGCTCTATTCGATGTTTCCGCAACCGCAGTTTTTGCGAACATTGGTGGGCGGCGTTGAGGATTTGATTGATCATTATGCCACAGCGCCGGGCATGAATTTGCGGATTGGGAATGGGGGCAATCTCTATTTCGAAGACCGACCTGGCGCGTGGTTTCGGGATGAGCCAATCGAATATCTGGTCGCGACGCGCGGCGACCCTGATTTTGATATGCGACGCTTTGACGGGTTTCGCGGGTATCTGAAAAAGCTCTTCTTTCTTGGCACATGGGAAATTGCGATCAAGCAATTTATCAGTCGTCATAAGCGCTTTCATAAGCATGACTGGCGCGGTCGCGGTGAAAAATCGGCTTCGGTGCTGATCCCTGGAGCCGGATGGAGCGATTATAGCCGCGATGTGATTGAGAAGCCCGATAATGCCGCGTGTACGCTCGATCCTGACACCCATTTTCAAGTGAAAGGCTTTGACCGGCCCATGGTGGTCGTCTCGATCATCCGTGATTTGCTTGGCAGCTTTCTCAGCCACGGCGGCCGCGTCCTCACCGAGTGTGAAGTGATGACTGTGCTGCCGGCGGAAGGCGGCGGCAAGAAACTGGAAACGGCCCAAGGAACGATCACCGCAAAGCACGTCGTCATTGCAGCGGGAAAATGGACGACAACGGTGAACCCGGATCTCAAGTCCAAGGTCGTCGTATCGCCGCTGCTGGTGGTTTATCCAGCCGTCAACAACCGCAATTTTGTGCGGATGTCGCCTTTTGTGGAAAAGACAATCAACCACTTGCACCATGAAGTTGACGGCAGGCGCTATTCGTTGATCGGCGGCGGCTATTCAGCGGACCCCCAAAATCAGGCCGAAATGGAGTCGGCCACGGCACAGCTAAAAGCGATGGCCGCGAAAGTCTTTCCCGCCATCGCGCAGGCCGAGGTCACGGGCACTTATATGGGTTTTAAAACCGAGATCGCGGCCAAGATGGGGGAGCGAAACTATCAATATTTCATCCGCAAAGTCGATGACGCAATGACCGTGATTGTCCCGGGCAAATTCTCCTTGAGCTTTAGCTTGGCAGTCAATTTGTATCGCGATTTGACGGGAAAGGCGCCGACGGGGGCGCTCAAATCATGGAGTGATTCCGCCACGCTGGACCGCTATGTAGGCCTAACCCGCCACGCCATGATTGCGAGCGGACAGCAGGCCGTAGAAGGGCAAGCTTCAGCATGAGTTTCCTCAAAAAAATTCATCCGGAACTTCAGATCGACAATTTCTCTCGCCTCGATGGCACCATCACCTATTTCGCGTTCGTCTGGGGTGCCGTGATGCGAACGAAGGCGAAAAAAATACTCGACTATGGAGCCGGACGCGGCTCCGAATTTCATTTGTTTAATGAAGCCAACGGGTCGCTTTTTAAACATAATTTCATCGACCTTCGGTCTCAGGGTGCGGAGCTTTGGGTGTGCGATATTGACCCGGCCGTGCTGACGCATCCGGCCTCCGACCATCAGCTGGTCTTCAAACCCGGAGAGCCTCTGCCCTATGCGTCAGAGAGTTTTGACCTGATCAATAGCGAATATGTTTTTGAGCATGTTGTTGATCCTGAACCGGTCGCGCAAGAGCTGTTGCGCATCCTAAAACCCGGTGGCTATTTGTGCGCGCGCACCGCCAACAAATATGGTTATGTCACAGTCGCGGCGCGGCTTGTTCCCAACAACCGGCATGTGGGTTGGCTTAAACGCGTCATGCCGCAGCGCCACGCCGAAGATGTATTTCCAACCGCCTATAAGATGAATACAGTCAAGGATATCAAACGCCTCTTTCCGGGCTGTGAAGTCTATTGGTACCGCGATAGCGCAGGACCATCCTATTATTTCGGCAACTCACTCTTCTACCGTCTCATGTTGGGCGTGCACAAAATTTTGCCAAATTGGGCTGCAACAGGGCTGTGCTTTTTCATCCGCAAGCCTGAGGGATGAAAATCCTCTACGTCGTCCAAAGCTATTTTCCGGCGACGGTTTACGGCGGGCCGATTTTTTCAATCCACTATGCCGCGCAAGCTTTGGCAAGGCGTAAAATTGACATTAGCGTATCGACGACCAATGCGGATCGGCCGGGCCGCCTTAATGTGCCCGTCAAACAATGGGTGGAATTTGAGCCGCACTACAGAGTGAAATATTATCACGATACGATCCTCGATCGGTTTTCTTGGGGCTTCGCGCGCGGCATAAGGCGTGACATTGCGGATTGCGACGTCGTCCATTTGCAAGATGTATTTTCCACTTACGCGCTCATCACGCTGTACGAAGCCGCCCGCCAGAAAAAGCCGTTGGTCATTTCGCCAAGAGGTGTTTTCTCGCGCTGGGCAATGGGGGCAAAGCGCAGTGTTGTTAAGCAGTTTTGGATCAAGCGCTTGATGGCACCTCGCCTCCGCGCGCACCAAGCCATCGCTTGGCATGCCACGAGCGATCAAGAGGCTATCGACACCAAAGTCTATTTTCCTGCCGCCCAGCCAGATGTGATTGCCAACGGCATAGACCATTCTGCCTTTCAACGTGTTGCAGCCCTTTCGCGTGCAGACTGGGTGAAGCGCTTCGTGTCAAAGCCGGTTGGCGATGATGTCGCGATTTTCATCTCGATGGGGCGCGTCCACCCCGTTAAAGGGCTGGATATTGGGCTTGAAGCGCTCGCACAGCTTTCGGCAAAAGGGCGAAAATTCACTTACGTCGTCGCCGGCCGAGATGAGGGTGCTACTGACGCCCTAAAGGCCCAAGCGGATGCTCTAGGCATTGCAGACCACGTTTGCTTCGTGGGTGAAATTCTGGGGGATGAAAAAATTCAATTTCTCAAGGGCGCGGATTTGTTTCTCTTTCCCTCACGTTCTGAGAATTTTGGCCTTGCCTGCCTTGAAGCGCTCGCGGCGGGATTACCAGTGATCGCGAGTAAAGACACGCCTTGGGCTAGCCTTGAAAACCGAGGCGCTGGCCGCTGGGTGGAGAACAACCCTTCGGCAATTGCCGAGGCGCTTGCTGACTTGCCGCTCGAAAGTCTTGTTGAAATGCGCCCCGCGGCGCGCGCTTTGGCCGCCGATTTCGGGTTTGAAGCCGTCGCCGACCGGTTTAAGGCCCTTTATGAGCAGGTGTCGCTTCAGGGCGCAGCGTAACCGCCTTCTGGACGCCCTGCATCACCGCGCCTTTGCGAGCGCCGCTGCGCTGGGCAAAAGTTTCGCGATGGCGGGTCGGCACGAGCCGCAGTTGGTTCCGGCGCTGATCGCTGTTCCGACCGCTTCGACGCTCGTCAGGCTTTGGTCGGCGATGGCGGCGATGATTGTTTTCAGTCCGATGTCAAAACAGACGCACACAATCGGCCCGCGCTCTGGCAAGGGCACGGCGGGCCGGCCGGCGAGCAGCTCCATCGTGCTTGCTTCAGGGGCCGCAAGCTGGCTGATCAGCCAATCGCGGCTCGGCAGGCTATTATCGCGCGCGATAAACAGCGCGGCCTCGATGCGACCTTGGGTGAGCGCGACGGCGCGGAGGACGCCGCGCCGGGTGTCGCGCACCTCGGCGGGTTGACCCGCAGGCAGAAGCGCGCGCATCGCATCGGGATCGCCCATGCCCGCAAGCTCAACGAGCCAGCCCGCCGCTGTCTTCACCTTGGTCCAGTACAGGCAATCGGGGATCGTTTCGAAATTTTGGGTGATGAGGAACCCTTGCCACTCTGGCTTGATCGGCCGAATGCTTGCTGGCGTATTCTTAAATCCCGGTTGGCCGCTCACGGGGTCACGGTCTTGCGCGGGCAAGTGCCCAGCGCGCCCGGCTCCGCTGGTTTGATCGGTCCAGTGGATTGGCACAAAGAGTTCAAAGGGGCGCTGATTATCGGTGAGGGCGACGCGGAAGACACTCTTTCCCGAAGCCGTCCTTATTTCTGCCAGGCCACCGTCAATCAGGTCATAGCGGCGCGCCGTGCCCGGGGCCACGTCCACCAGCGGCTCCCTGCGATGTTGCGAGAGTTTTGGCGATAGGCCTGTCCGGGTCATCGTGTGCCACTGATCGCGGTAGCGACCAGTGTTGAGGCTCAAGGGAAAAGCACGGTCTGTCGTGCGCGGCGTAAAGGCAACCG
>JBEGTP010000232.1:0-9478 GCA_041179365.1 Pseudomonadota bacterium | reverse complement strand
ATGCGAGACCCTATTCCGAATGGGGCAATTTTATCGATCCCCAATATGCCGATCAAAGCCATATGATCCGCGATTTTCAAGATTTTCTGGGCCTTTCGCCGAGTAAATATTTCTTGCAAGAACGCCCCATTCTTGCAGCAGCCGCGAAAGCGCGCGCCGCCCATTTCGGGCAGCCGCTGCAAGGATTGCATCACCCCGCTTCCCGATAACGGAAGCTTGTTCCCTGGAAAGCCAATGTCAAAGCGCCTCCCCATTCACTTTAAATTCGCTCCGGTTCCGCCCGAACTTGCCAGCACGATCTTGCTCTACTGGGAAGTTGAGACAACGGTTCCCGATCCCATCGAAGATATGATGCACCCGGATTGGGCGAACATCCGCTTTGCGCTCGGCGGGGATTGGGGGCATGGGGCCACGCAAGAAACCCTTGCGCGCGTCGACGATTTTGCAACGCTCACCGGCACAACTGATCGCGGCTATTGGGCCCGCAGCCACGGCGGAAAGGGGTTTTGCGCCATGCTCTACCCCCTTGCTTGGCCACGCTTGCTCGGGGCTGACGCGTCAACCTATTTAAACCAGATTGTCCCACTATCGGAAATTCTCGGAGACAGTGCCAATATTTTGGCACAGAACGTGCGGTCAGCCGAGAGCTTTGCAGCGCGCGTCACAGCGTGCAACGCCTTTTTCTTGCAGCGCCTTGAACGCACGGGCCCGCACCACCGCGACGCCGAAATCCTCGCCATCTTCATGGCCATCTCCAATCCAGACTGCACGTCTGTGGAAGATTTGGCCGCACGCACGGGCCTTCCCGCATCGAGACTTGCCCGCCTGAGCAAGCGCGCTTTTGGCCTTGCCCCTAAAATGCTCCTGCGCCGCGAACGTTTTTTGAGGATGCTGAGAACGATGGAAGTCCGCTCCCATAAGGAATGGCAAGCCTTTCTCGATCCACAATATGTCGATCAGAGCCACATGATCCGGGATTTCAAGCGGTTTATCGGGCTGCCGCCGAGTCAATATTTTGCGCTGGATCGCCCGATGCTCGAATCGTCGATTGCCGCGCTCAAAAAGCTGTGGGCAGAAGGCTGGGACCCGCTCTTGTCTGGTCCCGACGCACTCGACCATGACGGTTGACTCCATTGCGGCTTGCATTTCACAGAAAAGCTGACTATCCGCGCCAGCTTCACGAACGATTATATCAGCATCCGTCTGGCTGAAAGGGCTGCCACGGGGGATCGGAAATCGTCGCATTTGAAAGGACGAAAATGCCCAAACTAAAGACCAAGAGCGGTGTGAAGAAGCGCTTCACGCTCACCGCAACAGGCAAGCTCAAACACGGCGTCGCTGGCAAGCGTCACCGTTTGATGAGCCATAATGCCAAGTATATCCGCCAAAATCGTCGCACCTCTGTTTTGTCGAAGGCGGATACCGCCACGGTTAAAGCATGGGCGCCATACGGTCTGTCATAAGGGAGGCTGGATAAATGGCTCGCATCAAACGCGGCGTTACAACACGCGCCAAGCACAAGAATATTCTCGAACAGGCCAAGGGCTATCGCGGTCGTCGTAAAAATACGATTCGCGTCGCACGACAAGCGGTCGAAAAGGCGGGGCAATATGCCTATCGTGATCGCAAAGTTAAAAAGCGGGTGTTCCGCGGCCTTTGGATCCAGCGCATCAACGCGGCTGTGCGTATGGAGGGGCTGACTTACAGCGAATTCATGCACGGCGTGAAACTGGCGGGGATCGAACTCGACCGGAAAGTCATGGCCGATATGGCGATGAATGAAGGCGCTATTTTTAGCACCATCATCGCCCAAGCCAAGGCGGCTCTGCCCGCAGCGGCATAACGCTTGACGAGAGATAGACGCAAAAGGGCGTGGATGGCTTGCCGTTCGCGCCCTTTTGGCGTTTACGGGGCACGAAGGGAGCAAGACGATGTACAATAGCCTTGCTGGTCTTGTTTTTTCTGCGGGTCCGCTAAAGCCAGATCAAGCAACAGTCACTCTTTCCCGCTGGTTCATGATGAAAGCGCGACAGGGTGACACATCTGTGTCGCTCGGTGCCACATTAATAGCCCTCCGCATGGACGTCCGTTGAAGACGGCGCGCACGCGATTTTGGGGGCCAATCCCCCTGAAGTTGGCCCTGCTCATGCTTTGCCTCTCTCTAAGCGCAAACCTGTCGGCATTACGCTGGCGGGGATTACGTGCTGGCTGGGAGACTGGGCAACACTGGCAACTGCCCGCATTTATCCTTCTCTATGCCGCTTTGGCTTGCGCCACCTTCTGTGCAGGCCTTGCTCACAAACGCTGGGCCAGAGGCGCATATGCGACTTTCTTCAGCGTCGCGGCAATCGCGGAATATGTGTTTTTCTCGACAATGGGGCAACCGCCAACTTTTGGCTCGGTCCAGATGCTCATTGCTAGCCGTGATGCGTGGCAAGAAGCAGCCAGTTTTCAAATAGCGGGATTATTCAGCGCCTTCCTTATTGGCCTCACGCTTTTTCTTGCGATTTTCATCGCTCCAAGCCCCGCAAGCGCGCGGTTTCGACGCGCGGCCTTTCTTCCTCTAGGAGTGCTCCCCCTTCTCATCGCTGGAATTTTGGCGCGCGGCGGATCCGGGTTGGAAGGTGCCCCGCCCGGCTGGATCGGGCCAGCCTATGCATCCACTGGCTATGTTCGTTCGCTCTATGCCGCCAATCTACCTCCGGTGGTCGTGCCATCGCTCTTGCCTAGACGCGGAACCGACGGCGACATTGTGTTGATCATCGATGAGAGCATCGCGGCCAATTATCTTGACATCAACCAACCTGATCGGGGTGTCCGGAGTGGCCTCTTAAACGCGCGGAAAGGGATTGAAATCGCGAATTTTGGAGTCGCCGCGTCGGCTGCAAATTTTAGCGCGGGCTCCAATTATATCTTGCGCTACGGGGGCACGCGTAGCCGCTATAGCTATCTTGACACCGGGCTCCGCCCGATCTGGAACTACGCGCACACGGCGGGGTACCGCACTGTGCACTTCTTTGTTCAGTCCTACACGGGGCTACAGAACTTGATGACGGCGGCCGAGTTTAAACAGATCGACGATTATGAAACTCTGTCTGACGTTGATGAACGTGTGCGCGACGTCGAAGCCGCCAAAAGAGTTTCGGCTTTGCTGCATAATGGCCAAAAGGAATTTATCCTGGTCAATAAATCAGGGGCTCATTTTCCTGCGGCAAGCCGCTATCCGGTTGAAAACACCCTTTTCACCCCGACGCTGACTTGGCAACGAGATGGCGCGCAAACGCTGACTGGCCATGCATCAGAAGTGATGCATACCGAGGCTGACTGGCTAAAATATCGCAACGATTATCGCAACGCCATCGTGTCAAACGTCGGACATTTTTTCGATACTTTGCTCGACGGGGGCCTGCCCGCTGGATCGACGATCATCTATACGTCTGACCATGGGGAGGCGATGCACGAACGCGGGTGGGGCGAACGATTCCCGCACGGCACAGCGGCCATACGAACACCAGAAGAAGGGGCCGTGCCCTTGGTCGCGCTCTCTCCTGATGATGCCAGCGGGGCCCTGTGGCGCGCGGCAGCGGCGCAAACTGGCGGCGTAAGCCATTATCAGATCTTTCCCACCCTGCTAACCTTAATGGGCTATGAGCCTTTGGGCATTTTGAAATCCTATGGCCCTAACTTGTTGTCTCATGCCCCAGACCCGATGACGTTCAACACAGAGTTTTACGAAGGCTTTGGATATCGCCCTACTTGGCGAAAAATTATCCGAGCGGAGCTGGCTTTACCGCCCCTTGGGGACTTCAACCGCCGCTAATCTGTCTGTGTCGAAGCGCATTCATATAAAATCGAGGGAGGTTGATGTTGCGCTCGCGTGATGCCTGCGCATAAGGGGCGCATGACCGATATTCAAAACTTGCAAACGTCTCTTCTCACGTCCGTGGCCGCCGCCGACACTATCGACGCGCTCGAAGCCGTTCGGATTGACGCGCTGGGCAAAGCAGGGAGCGTGTCTGGCCTCCTCAAATCGCTCGGCGGGATGACGCCTGAAGAGCGGCAGATCCAAGGGCCCATCATCAATGGCCTGCGCGAGAGCGTGACGTCGGCGATTGCCGAAAAGAAAGCGGCCTTTGAAACAGCGCAGCTCAATGAGCGGCTTGCAACCGAGCGCCTCGATATGACGCTTCCTGCCTTGGCTCTCCCAAAAGGCTCGATCCATCCCGTCAGCCAAGTGATGGATGAGCTCGCTGAAATTTTTGCCGATATGGGCTTTGCTGTCGCCGAAGGACCAGAGATTGAAGACGACTGGCATAATTTTACCGCGCTCAACATTCCCGAAACGCATCCTGCGCGGGCGATGCACGATACATTCTATTTCCCCGACGGCAATGTGCTCCGCACCCACACATCGCCGGTACAAATCCGTACAATGATGACGGAAAAGCCGCCCATTCGCATCATCGCGCCAGGCCGGGTTTACCGCAGCGATTCAGACGCGACGCACACGCCGATGTTCCACCAAGTCGAGGGGCTGGTGATCGATAAGGGCATCCATATGGGGCATCTCAAATGGACGTTGGAAACTTTCCTCAAAGCCTTTTTTGAGCGCGACGATCTAACCATCCGCATGCGTCCCAGCTATTTTCCGTTCACCGAACCGAGCGCCGAAGTGGACGTGAGCTTTGCGCTTGAAAACGGCAAGCGCGTGCTGGGCGGTACGGGAGGATGGATGGAATTGCTGGGCAGCGGCATGGTCCACCCGCGTGTCATTGCCAATTGCGGGCTTGATCCCGATGAATATCAGGGCTTTGCTTTCGGCGTCGGCGTCGATCGCTTGGCGATGCTCAAATACGGAATGGACGATCTGCGCGCCTTCTTTGACGGTGATTTACGCTGGCTCAAGCATTACGGGTTTTCAGCGCTTGATGTCCCCACTTTAAGCGGGGGTGTAGGCGCATGAAATTTTCGCTGAGCTGGCTCAAAGAGCATTTGACCACGGACGCCGACGTCACAGCCGTCTCTGAAACACTGACCAGTATCGGTCTTGAAGTGGAAGCCATTGAAAACCCTGCTGCGCGTTTACAGGGATTTATCGTCGCAAAAATTCTAACGGCAGAGCGCCACCCGCAGGCGGACAAATTGCAGGTGCTCACCGTAGAGGCAGGAAACGGGCCCGTGCAGGTTGTGTGCGGTGCGCCCAATGCGCGGGCGGGCCTGATCGGTGTGTTTGGCATTGAAGGCGCTACGGTGCCTGCGGGTGGTATGGTGCTTAAAAAAACCGCCATTCGCGGCGTCGAATCAAACGGCATGATGTGTTCTTCGCGCGAATTAGAACGCGGCGATGAGCATGACGGAATCATCGAGCTGCCCGCTGACGCGCCGATTGGCGCTGCGTTTAGCGACTATGCCGCCCTCAACGATCCGGTGTTTGATGTTGCCGTGACGCCGAACAAGCAGGATTGTATGGGCGTCCGCGGGATTGCGCGCGATCTGGCAGCGGCAGGGCTTGGCACGCTGCGCCCGCTGGCAGACGTCTACCATATGCCAACACTTGTGCCGGTCGCTGGCAGCGATCCTGCGCCCGATGTCCGAACCGATGACGGCGAAGGCTGCCCCGCCTTCTATGCGCAAACAGTCTCTGGCGTCAAAAACGGTCCCTCCCCCAAATGGATGACCGACAAGTTGAGCGCGATTGGTCAGAAGCCGATTTCAGTGCTTGTCGATATCACGAATTTCATTTCGTTAGATCTGGGCCGCCCTTTGCATGTCTATGACCGGGCAAAGCTGACGGGCGCATTGGTCGCCCGCAAGGCAAAAGACGGTGAGCACGTCGTTGCGCTCAATGGAAAGACCTATCCGCTCGACGCGAGCATGACAGTGATCGCTGATGATCGCGAAGTCCATGACATCGCCGGGATCATGGGCGGCGAACATTCGGGTGTCTCCGACACGACGACTGACGTGCTGATCGAATGCGCCTATTTCGACCCCGAGCATATCGCGCGAACGGGGCAGAAATTGATGTTGACCAGCGACGCGCGCCAACGGTTTGAGCGTGGTGTAGATCCGGCCTTCCTTGACGAAGGGATCGCGATTGCAACGATGTTGATATTGGAACATTGCGGCGGAACGGCCAGTGCCATCACGCGCGCGGGAAGCCCCCCCACCACCCAGCGCATGATCAGCTATGACCCCGGGCACTGCGTCCGCCTCGGCGGGATCGATGTTGCGCCCGAGAAGCAAAAGGCAATCTTCGAATCGCTCGGCTTCACGGTCAGCGGCGACTGGCAGGTCAGGGTTCCGACTTGGCGGCGCGATGTGGACGGCCCAGCCGATCTGGTGGAAGAAATCATCCGCATGATCGGACTTGATCAGGTGCCCTCCACGCCGCTTCCGCGTGCGGACGGCGTGGCAAAACCGACCGCCACGCCGCTGCAATCGCTAGAGCGCAAACTGCGCCGCTCTGCAGCGTCGCTTGGTCTCAATGAAGCAATCAACTGGTCATTCCTCTCGGAAAGAGAGGCTGATGCTGTTGGGGGCGGCACGTGGACACTCTCCAATCCGATTAGCGAAGACATGAAGGTGATGCGGCCTTCGCTGTTGCCGGGCCTGCTATCAGCAACGCGGCGCAATCTGGATCGGGGAGCAACCTCTGTCCGGTTGTTTGAAATTGGGCGGCGCTATCTCGCAGACGGTGAACGCCCGACGCTCGTGTTTGTCCTCGCGGGCGAACAGATCGAGCGCGGATGGCAAAACGGCAAGGCGCGCAGCTTTGATGCGTTTGATGCGAAATCACTGTGCCTCGCGCTGCTGCAGGCCGCCGGGGCTCCCGTCGACAATCTTCAAGTCATGGGAGAAGCGGACAGTGTCTATCACCCAGGCCAATCTGCAACACTGCGGCTCGGCCCCAAAAATAGCATTGCCAGCTTCGGCATGATCCACCCGCTGACCGCCAAGGCTTTCGGTATCGACAGTCCGGTGTTTGCCGGAGGCATTCATCTTGATTCGATCCCGATCAGGAAAGCGTCGGGCTTCATGCGCGCCGCCTATACCCCGCCAGCCTTGCAAGCCGTGACTCGTGACTTCGCATTTCTTGTGCCAGAGAGCCTTGCTGCTGCTGATCTTGTGCGCGCCATAAAGGGTGCGGACAAAGACAATATCGTCGCGGTGCGGCTCTTCGATCAGTTTATCGGCCAAGGCGTCCCTGAAGGTCAGAAATCCCTTGCGGTCGAAGTGACCCTCCAGCCGGGAGAGAAGAGCTTTGGCGAAACGGATTTCAAGGCGAATGCTGATAAAATTGTTGGCGCGGCCACAAAGCTTGGAGCAACCCTGCGTGGGTGAGGGATTTTAACGCCATGGCTGATGCACAAACACTCGTTGCCGATCTTCGCTCGTTGCTGACCGTCCAGCGGATGGGCGATGGCTGGTATCTCGGCAAGCGCAAGCCTGGCGGTGTTGGTCGCGTTTTTGGCGGGCAGGTTATCGCCCAAGCGCTCGCCGCTGCGCAAGATACGGTCGGTGAAGCCCGTCTGGCGCATTCGCTCCATGCCTATTTCATGCGCGCAGGCAGTGAAGACTATGAGATCACCTTTCGGGTCGAACGCGATTTTGATGGCGGCAGCTTTTCAACACGGCGGATCATCGCGCTCCAGCAGGATAAGCCCATCCTCAACATGGCCGCGTCGTTTCAAAAGCTAGAGGAAGGTCTCGCGCATCAAAATCCAATGCCCATTGTCCCTGCTCCCGATACGCTTGAGACCGAAGCCGCACTGCGCAGTCGCGTCGCGCACATGATCCCCGAAGCACACCGAGACAATTTTCTGCGCGAGCGGGCGTTTGAATTTCGGCCGTGCGATCCGCACAATTGGGGCGGCGTTGAAAAGCGTTTCCCAGCGGTACAGAATATCTGGTTTCGGTTGCGCGCGCCGCTGGACGGCGATGCGGCGATGCACCGCGCGATGCTGGTTTACACGAGCGATAGTTGGTTGCTCGGCACCAGCACATTGCCCCACGGCGTGAGATGGGAAACACCGGGCTTTGTGTCAGCCAGCCTTGATCACGCGGTGTGGATCCATGATGATTTCCGCGTGGATGACTGGCTGCTCTACACGTGTGATAGCCCTTGGGCCGGGCGAGGTCGCGGGCTCAATCGCGGTTCAATTTATGCCCGCGACGGCCGCTTGGTCGCGACGTGCCAGCAAGAAGGCCTCATTCGGTTGCGCCCCCCGCTGGCGTGACGATTGCTGAGTGCCCGCGGGTCTGATTGGCCTCAAGCGCGCCTCGTAAATCTGCCTTCAGTGGGGCGGCAACCCCATTGGCGCGGCTTGCCACAATGGCATCACAGGTTGCGATACACTGGTCATTTTGAAACATCGCTTGCTGAATGGTAAAGCTCGATGTGCCAACGGGACCGATACCTTGGAAGACGATGACCGGATCGGGATAATTCCCCTCTCGCAAATAGGCGATGCTGACAGCGGCCACTAACGTATTTTCCCCCTCCGCCCTGCCGCGCGCGAGGCCCATCTGCGTGTTGAGGAGCACCCGACCACTTTCAAACAACGCCGCAAAGGCAACATTGTTGATATGGCCATTGATGTCCATATCCTGAAAGCGCGTTTGCAGTGCAATGCTGACAGGGTAGCTGGCGGGGTCGAGCCGCCAGCTGTCCGGTTTGGCCATGCCTAGCGCGGAGCCATGCGAATGGCGCCATCGAGCCTTACGTCTTCGCCGTTGAAATAGCTCGTTTCAATCATGCAAAGCGCGAGCGCGGCATATTCCGAAGGCATGCCAAGACGCTTCGGAAAGGGCACTTGCTGGCCAAGTGAAATGCGCGCTGGCTCGGGCAAGCCCATCAGCAACGGCGTTTCAAAAATGCCGGGCAAAATCGTGTTGACCCGAATGCCCTCATTCATCAAATCGCGTGCGATAGGGAGGGTCATCCCAACAACACCGCCCTTTGAGGCCGAATAGGCAGCTTGGCCAATTTGGCCATCCTCGGCGGCAACCGAAGCCGTGTTCACAATCGCGCCGCGTTCGCCAAGATCATCAAGCGGGTCGAGTGTGATCATACCGGCCGCCGATTTAGCGATACAGCGGAAGGTGCCAACCAGATTAACTTGCACGACAAAGTTAAAAGCATCGAGCGGAAAGCTGCGAATAGAGCCATCTTCCTTTGACCGGCTAACCGTCTTCATCGCATTGCCAATGCCGGCGCAATTGACCAAAATGCGTTCTTGACCATGTGCGGCGCGCGCGGCGGCAAATCCGGCGTCAACGCTCTCATCTGATGTCACGTTGACTTCACAAAATGTGCCGCCAATTTCAGCAGCCAAGGCTTTACCCTTTTCTTCCTGTAAGTCGAAAATGGCGACCTTGACGCCCTTGGCGGCCAGCGCGCGGGCAGTGGCTTCGCCAAGGCCGGATGAACCGCCGGTAACCACGGCGACGATGGATGAATTGAGTTTCATGCGCT
>JBEGTP010000231.1:0-4591 GCA_041179365.1 Pseudomonadota bacterium | reverse complement strand
ATTTTCTTCATGGTGATCACCTATGCACGCTTTGGTGTCTATACGACGCTTGCATTGCTGGTGAATGCGCTGCTCATTCTAGGCCTTATGGGCCTTTTTTCAGCCACTCTTACCCTGCCGGGTATTGCCGGGTTTGTGCTCACTATCGGCGCGGCTGTCGATGCTAACGTGCTTATTAACGAGCGTATTCGCGAAGAAGTGCGGCGCGGGCGCCAGACGATTCAAGCGGTCGAAGTGGGTTACAAGGAAGCGTCGCGCGCGATCTTCGACGCGAACGTAACCAACGTCATTTCGGCGATTATCATGTTCTGGTTCGGCTCCGGCCCCGTGCGCGGCTTTGCTGTTGTGCTCGCGCTCGGCATTGTCACATCGGTGTTCACCGGCGTCACCTTTACCCGCTTGCTGGTTGCTGATTATCTCAAGCGGAAGCGTCCGCGTGAACTTAACATTTGACGGGATGAACACTCATGCGTCCGCTTAAACTCATCCCTGATGATACCAATATCGCCTTCCTCTCCTACCGGTGGTGGGCGATGGGCTTGTCGATTTTCCTCATTGTCGCGTCAGTCTTCCTTGTTGCCACGCGCGGTCTTAATTTCGGTGTCGATTTTGCGGGCGGACAAATGTTCCGCGTGACTTTTACCCAAGATGCGCCCGTTGAGGAACTGCGGCAGTCGCTCAGTACCCTTGGGCTGGGCGATGTTTCGATCCAGCAATCGGGGTCTTCCAAGACCGTGTCGATCCGTATGCCACTTCCCGAAGGCGGTAAGGATGCTTCGGATAAGGCCGTGAGCCGCGTCGTAAAAGCGGTCAAATCAACACATCCTGACGCTCGTTTTGACGCGACCGAGGCCGTCTCGGGTAAAGTTTCAAACGAGCTCCTGCGCAATGGATCAATCGCGCTCTCGCTCGCTATGTTCGGGATCGCGCTTTACATCTGGTTTCGCTTTGAATGGCAGTTCGGCGTGGGGGCGCTCTTTTCACTCTTCCATGACGTCGCGCTCACATTTGGCTTCTTCGCGCTTACGGGCCTTGAATTTAACCTCAATGTTGTCGCTGCAATTCTCACCATCATTGGCTATTCGCTCAATGACACAATTGTCGTGTACGACCGCGTGCGCGAAAATCTGAGAAAATTCCGCAAGATGGAAATCATCCCCTTGCTCGATCTTACTGTGAATGAAACGCTCTCGCGTACGATCGTCACGTCGCTATCGCTGATCATTACGCTTACGGTGCTCCTCTTTCTTGGGCCAGACGTCATTTTCGGCTTCACCGCCGCCATGCTCCTTGGCATTGTGATTGGAACCTTCTCGTCGGTTTATGTCGCCGCACCGATTTTGATATGGCTCAAAGTGGGGTCAGATAGCTTCGTACAGCAGGCGTCGCCTGGCGGCGCAGAACGCGTCAGCTAGGCTCTGCTGGGTCCAAGCGGTGGGCCGCTAATGCAGAGAAGGCTTCAACAAGCGCGGCACTATTTGCTTCCCAAGTGAAGTCGGTAATGGTCGCGCGGACGCGCGCAGGGTCGACTGGATTGGCTAGCAGATCTGAAATCCCGGCTGCTACACCTTCTGGCGTGCGCGCAACTAGGCGACCGGATATCCCGTCATGAATCACTTCGCGCGCGCCACCGACGTCGCAGGCAACAACAGGGGTGCCGCAGGCGAGCGCTTCAACCCACGCATTGGCAAGGCCTTCTGAGGCTGAGGGAAGCGCCATTACGTCGGCTGTGGCAAGCCAATGAGAAACTTCCGCGCCGGGGAGGGGCCCGGTAAACGTGACGCGGTCCGTGACCCCAAGTGCAGCTGCTTGAGCTTCAAGAGCGGTTAGAGCTTCTCCCTTGCCAATCACGACGAGCTGGGCGTCTGGTAGCTTGGGCAACGCTGCTATAGTAATGGCGTGACCCTTATTGGCGTTCAGGGTACCGACACTCGCGATGAGCGGCCCCTTGATCCCGCGCGCGGCCTTTGCGGCAATGCGGTCAATCGGATGATAAGCGGTTTGATCAACGCCAGTATAGTGAACGAGAATGCGGTCCTCGGGCATGCCGAGCGCAACCATATCTTGCTTCAGGGCCGCCGAGACGGCAAGGAGAAGCTCAGCACTTTTGCCTGCTGCGATGATTTGTTGTCCCGTCGCTGCGGCTCTGCCCCAGATTTGAATGTCGCTCCCACGCGCTTTGATGGAAACCGGGACACCAAGCGCTTTACCAAGCGCGACGGCGGCCACGCCATCGGGAAAGAAAAAGCCCGCGTCGATCATATCAAAGGGAAAGTCGCGCTGAATCTCGCGGCAAAGCGGCAGCAGCGCGCGCGCCATCAGCCGCGCGTCAAAGCGACCACTCGTCAGGGGAATATGCCAAAAACGGGGACGAAAGACGCTCAGGCCTTTCCAATTTTCTTGAGCCGGAACGCCATCAAATACACGGTAGCGGGGGTGAAGGCTCAGCGGCCAAGGTGGGATGCCAATCGGCGCGACAATGCGCATTTCCACATCTGCCCGCTCCGCTAGCGCGAGGCATTGACGCTCAACAAAACTACCAAAAACAGGCCGTGTTTGATCGGGAAACAGGCTTGCGAGGCTAAGGACTCTGAGCGTCACGCCGGCGTTGCAATCAATGCCCGCGCTCCGGCTTCAAGCGTCAAGCGATGCGCGTCCGTGGCAAACCAGCATTGCCCAGGCACGCAGGGTTCATCATCAATCTTCATTTCTCCCACGACCGGAATGATCCAAATCCCCGCGTCCGGCGTTGCAATACGAACGGTCATCGGACCAGAGATGTTCTCGACGGAAAAATTGTCGCCCGCACTCAGCATCGTCCGGCCCGGCGTTGCGAGGAGAGGGGCCAGTGGCATTGCAAAGGGCGAGGGGCACGCAACCGCCATGCCGTCATCGAGATGGAGCGCGCGTGGTCGGCCATAGTCGTAGAGGCGGTACGTCAAATCTACATTTTGCTGGACCTCAATCAGGGTGACGCCCGCGCCGATGGCATGGACGGTGCCGACGGGAACGGAGATGACATCGCCCGCTTGTACCGGCTTCCAATCGATCAGGTCGACTATGGATCCGTCGAGCGCCGCTGCGTGGAGTGCCTCAGTGCTGCACGCCTTGTGCAAACCGATGCCTATTTCTGCGTCGGCTTCGGCGTCTAGGATGATCCAGCATTCTTCCTTGCCGGATACGTAACCGCGCGCCTGGGCATAGGCATCCGAGGGGTGAACCTGGATTGATAGCCGTTCGCTCGTGAAGAGATATTTGACCATGAGCGGGGCTGGCGCATGTGATGGATCGGCGAACCAAATCTCTCCGACTGGCTCTTCTCCAGCGGAGGGGTTTTCAAACCCCGGCCAGAGTTTGTGCCGTCCCCATGGTTTAGCAACGCGGGTTTGAGAGAGACGTTCGAGTGTCATGGCGTAACGCATAGCAAAAAAAAGCGTCATGCAAATCTATCTCTGTGCTTGGCCTTCCCAATCTCAAGGGTTAAGGAGCTTCCATGCAGAAAATTTTTACCAAAACTGTCGCCCTTACAGCCTTGGCTGCAATTGCTTTGCCACTCGCGGGTTGTGCGGCGGGAGGTACCAAGCAAAAGGCCGACACATCTTACGTCGCGCGCGATGTGAACACGCTCTATAATGCTGCAAAAGCGCAGCTTGATCGGGGCAATTATAAGATAGCAGCGCTCATTTTTGATGAGGTTGAACGCCAGCATCCCTATTCGGTCTGGGCGCGCCGGGCGCAGTTGATGAGCGCCTTTAGCTATTACCGGGCCAAGGATCACACCGAGTCGATTGCTTCGGCTCAGCGTTTTCTCTCGATCCATCCGGGCAACCGCGATGCCCCATATGCGCGGTATCTGATTGCGCTCAACTATTATGAGCAGATAGTTGATGTAACGCGTGATCAAAGAATCACTCAGCAAGCTCTTGATTCAATGGGGGAGTTAATTCGCCTTCATCCGGATTCGCGATACGCTGCCGATGCGCGGCTTAAGATTGATCTGATCAATGATCACCTTGCAGGCAAGGAAATGGAAATTGGCCGTTTCTATGAGCGCCGGGGCAATTGGCTTGCCGCGTCGATACGCTTTCGGACCGTAACCGAAAAATATGAAACGACGACACACACGGCTGAAGCGCTGATGCGGCTCGTGGAATGCTATTTGTCGCTGGGCTTAAGAGACGAAGCGCAAAAGGCGGCGGCTGTTCTGGGGCGCAATTTTCCCGCATCGAAATGGTATGAGCGCGCCTATGCGCTGATGCAAAAATATCCCGCTGGTTGATTTGTAGGCCGGGGGATGCTGACGAGCCTCTCCATTAGGGATGTGGTGCTAATTGAGGCGCTGGACCTCGATTTTGCGCGTGGCCTCGGTGTGCTCACTGGCGAAACGGGCGCGGGAAAGTCTATCCTGCTCGATTCGCTTGGTCTTGCGCTCGGAAGCCGTGCCGATAGTGGGCTTGTCCGCCAAGGATGTCTGCAAGCGAGCGTGACGGCAAGTTTCGATGCGCCAGTCCAAGCCTTGGCAATCTTGAGCGAAAATGACCTCAGCGTTGAAGCGGGAGAGCCCCTCATCGTCCGCCGCATGGTAAAGGCC